>NZ_JADBGG010000029.1 GCF_014873765.1 Desulfomicrobium macestii
CGAACAGATGCCCCAGGTAAAAATGGCGATGTAAGAATGGCGGAGATTCCACCTAAAAATCAGGCGAATCTGTTCAAACAAACTGAGCCACTTCTCCTTGCTAGGGTAAAACATGGACTTATTTTGCTTTCATGTAATGATCGCAGTGGAGCTTGTAAACGAAAAAAGGGAGATTTGCACTCCCTTTTAATAAAAACTATCGTCCTACTTACACGTAAGACAAATTACGATTCATACGATGTCTTGATCACGTGTTCAAGAACATCAACCGAAAACCCCACAACGTCCAAGCTCAAATCCAAGTCCACGCCAACATGGGCTCCAGCATCAAGCCCGGAAAGCTCCGACACGGAACCAAGCCCATCCACGGACAAGCCGACAACATCATCCAAAGCCAGGATATCATCCAGCGACCAGCCCTGAAAATCCGGCATGGTCTCTTCCGGGGTCTGTTCGCCCAGGGCAAAGGAGCCCAGGGTTGTCGTGCCATCCACGGCTTCGGCAATATAACTGTAATGCGTCGCGACCATGGATTGTCCGCCATCCCCGGAAACGGGGCAGACAAACGAATACTGCCCATCAGGCCAGACGGTAAGCTCTCCCCCGAAAGGCGGAGCCAGAACCAACCCGTCCTCGGGAACCTGGAAGCCCGCGAATTCCACGACACGCAGAAAATCCGAAGATTTCGGCTCAGGCCAGAAGTGGCCGGTTTGTGCGTTTTGGAGGGCGCTATCGCTATTTATAAAGCTTGTCACAAATATTCCCATAAAGCTGTTGTTGCACAATCACCGTCATCATGAAGAAAAGTGGGAAAGGGAGTTTACCCCCTTTCCCTTCACCTAATCATTAGATTTCCGTCGTGATATGTTGTGTGAGCATTGTGTTGACCGCATCGTCCAAGTCACCGGTGACGGTCACCGAGATATGAACGGAATTGTCGGTCGTTATCGGATCGCCATCAAGATCAAGGTGCACATCAAGAACGCCTGATGTGTTTTCAACCACAGACAAGAAACCGCCATCCTTCAGACTCTGAGCGCTCTGTCCTGCAAAAATGCCACTCAGATCTAGTTCATCACCCTCGGCGCCCAGCTTGAAGTCAATAATCTGGTCATGACCACCGTCTAGGTCTGCCGATCCGTACTTGAAGGCATTCTGTCCCGTACCGCCAGAAATGATGTCGTCGCCGGCACCGCCAGAAATGGTGTCGTTCCCTTCCTGGCCGTATATGGTGTCGTTTCCAGAGCCACCTTCGATAGAGTCATTACCACCTACTCGACCGCTTTCCGTCGACAACGCAGTGTGGTTGTTCTTGATGTATTCAAGCGTGTCATTTCGAGTCCAAGTTTCAAAACCGAGAACGTTTCCGGTTTCCAATTCCGCGAAAGCCAGCCAACCCGATCCGTCCGGCAACGTCACCCCGGGCACATTGTCCGTATTCATGGCGTCGCCGAATATCAGATCATTCCCGGCACCGCCTTGCAACACGTCATCTCCTGCTTCTTCGTTCACGACGACCGCGCCAGTAAGCTCGTCGATGACGGCGGTCATATCCGCTGCACTTGTGACGTTTTGCGCAGAACCTCCGCTGCCTTCAAGTTGTGAAAGCAGACTCAAGGTACCACCACCGACATTAATTCCAACGGCTTCAATCACAAACGCCTGTTCCGACCCTGAACCATCCCCGTCAAATTCAATGATCCCGACTTCACTCGTCGAATCCGAACTCGACCACCCCCCAAACCACCCACCATGCCATCCACCGCCATACGTCCCAAGCACATGGCCCATCGCTGCATCAGCAGATATTGTACCACTATAATTATCTTGCGCTTCGTTAGGCTGACCATCCGACACAAATATTACTTTATTGACATCGGCATTCTGCAATGGCCCACTGGATTCAATCCACTTATTAGCCTCAACCAATGCGATTTCATAGTTAGTATTGCCAAGATTAGCACTTAAACCATTAACGGCAGCAATTGCGCTGGCCAGTTGTCCGCCATCTCCATCCTGATCTACGCCACCTTGCGTAATATGATATGTTCCAACCACTTCTGCTGTGGATCCAAATCTGACAATATGCACCTTCACATCTTGAGCCTGTGAATTTTTCAAATCATTTAATGCACTTACAACCGCAAGCTTCAAGCCATCCAAACTGGCATCCATGCTCCCCGAATTATCCAGCACCAACACAATATTTGCAACTTTCCCATTAATTTCAGACGTGCTTCCAGGATCGCCAACCAGTATATCGTTGTCGGAATCACCGGCTATCACGCCAGACCCTGTCCCAACAGTATATGCTGCGGAGGAATTGGCATTCTCGTCCTCAGCAGAACCGACAATGAACATTGGATCCACAAGATCCGGCAAGGCGAAGGTCACTTGGGCTTCGTTGCTGATGTAGTCATTTCCATGAACGTCCTTCAGCGTATACGTAAAACTGTCGATTTCTCCATTAGGTCCTGCGTTGTGCTCATAGGTGAAGTTGCCCTCGGGATTAATGGTCAGTTTGCCATACTGCATGTCCACCGTCGTTTGACCATTTAGTACCAGCACATGGCTCTGACCATTCGCAATCCACTTGATCGAATGTACCGAAAGGTTGTCCACAGGTGTATCCGCATCCCAGTCACGGCCACTGGCCGCGCCTGCGTCATTGTCATCGTCAGTGATAATGTTGCCCGTGAAGGATGTGCCCACTACAGTATAAGAATTATCAACAGCAACGGGGTCTTCGTTAACAAAAACGCCCTGAGGATTGGGTTCATTGCCGGTTATTGTCAGAGTCGCCGAAGAATAGTCACCATCGGCATCCTTTATCCAATATTTGAAAACGTCTGAGTACGAAATTCCATCAGCGGGCAGGGCTTCGTAGGAAACGACCTTGGCGTAGAAGTCAGAATCGTCGTTCGCGGCGGATCCATTCTTGCTGTAGGGCAACCCCTCAATAACCACGGTGCTGAAAGAACCAATGTCCGATACCGTGAAGGTTCCAACATTATTGGAATTGCCGTTGGCCCACGCCACGTTCGTTGTATTAGCATAAACTTGCCCGTCAGAGTTGTTACTAATGATGCCTGTTGCAATGCGAACACCATCTGCGTCGAATGCGTGCCAGCGAGCAGCTTCTCCCCCCCGCTCATTCCTGAAGAGGTTTGAAACGGTAATGATTGCTGAACTGACTGGACCACCAAACTCAAAGGCGAGAGCTTCACTCAGGGACCCTGCATAATTGATCTGATCCGCAGCAGAAAGCGTGTCGTCAGCCGTACCACTGTCCACACCCTTTGCAGGAGAGTTGCCCCCATTCGTTATTATACCGCTAGCGCCGGTATCGGATGAAACATACTTTCCTTCTGCGTCGAAAAAGGATTCCCCCAACTTAAAGGCTTTGAGCCCGACATCCCCACCATCATGATGAGTAGTTGCTCCAGGCAGTTTGGTCGGATCAGTCGTATACTGATAGCGGCCATCAGCCTCAATGGTCAGTGTACCATACTTGCCGGAAATTGATGTACCTGTATCGCCTACGGACATTTTCTCCGAAGACCCAAAGTATCCGTTTTCATTCGCGTCAAAGCCGACCTGAACCACAGTAGCAGGCTGATCAGCGCCCGGGGTATCCGCGCCCGCGCCATCAAGACCCGATTCGGTAGACGCGCCGGTCAGGACGTTGCCAGTCGCCATGCGCGTCACGCCGGCCTCAGATTCCAGGACATCAACCTGATCCGTATCATTACGGGCAATAGGGGTGTCGTCGTTGATGATGATGCGGATGAAATCCTGAGCGGAAGTCAGATCCCCGTCGAAAGTCGTCAAAGTGAACTTGTCGATCTCCCATTTGGAATTGCCAAGAACATCCGTAGTGGCGCCTGTCAGTTCATACACATACGAAGCCACTCCAGTGTCAACTTCGTAGCTGGTTACGGTCAATTCTCCGCTGTCACCAGACACCTTAGATCCCACCAAATCTGCGAGTTCTATAGAAGTCCCATTAATGGTAACGCTCTTAATGTCCTCCAGCCCGTCGGGATCGGCGATCTTGAACGTGCCATAAGCGAACTCATCATCGGAGTCCGGATTCGAACCGATGGACGACAACGCAGCCTCGTCAACATCCGCCCAATCTCCGGTCTTCACAGTCAAGGTCGGGCGGTCGTTACGGCCCTCGATGACTATTGTCAGAGTCGCAGTGGAGATGTCGCCGTCCGTATCCTTAATACTATACTTAAAGGTTTCTGTAAGGGGCTCATCGTCGTCGTCCAAATACTGCACCTTAGCATTATCTAAATTGTACGAATACCTCCCGTCAGGCCAGCCAATGAACCAACCATGCTGCGCCTGCGTACTCTCCCATCCATCAAAAGACATAGATTCATCGGCACCGTTGATGTCGTTGTCGGTCACATTACCGTCTATCCAACCAAAAAATCCCTTAGTGTCTTCATTGATGACATGCTCGTCATCCACCGCGATCGGCTTGTCATCAACAATCTTGATATAGAAGGAATCTTCAAGGGCTATCGCATCCCCATCAGCGTCAACGGCCTCGATCATTGAACCAAAATCGATCTTGATATTGTTACTCTGCTTTCCAGTGTGAGCCAGCTCGTCATAAAGACGGAACTCATAATGGCCAGTATTGGAGTCAAGGCGCAATTCGAAAACAATATTTCCGGTGTCGTGATCCGGACCCGGACGTTTGTCGAGGTCTGGCTCGGTCGCGGTCAGCACGTAGTAACCATCCTCGCCCAGCGGATCGATGGTATAATCCAAGGGCACGGCTTGGAGACCCTTGTAGGATTGCATGGACGTCAATCCGAGTTCTAAAAGTTGTGCTTTCGCATCATCCGTAAATCTGAATTTTCCATCATCATCGGCGCCAAAGTTGACAATCCTTCCCAATTCACCCTCGATAAACGCTGGACCAGAGGCACCCGTGCCGGGGTCGCCGGTAAAGGAGCCATCAAGCCGATGACCATCGTTGGGGCTCGTGCCAACCGACCAGTCGGTGTCAATATCGTTTTCGCTAACCTTTCCAATTTCACGCCCAATCAATTCCGGCACGTCATCGGTTACCTTGATGACAAAGCCGCTCTCCAAAGTGATGGAGTCGCCGTCGCCATCGGTAGCCTTGATGACGGAAGAAAGGTCAAGACTCAGCTTATCTTCACCATTTTCGGCCGGCTCAAGATTCTCGCCTTCTCCATTGTGATCAAGCTGATCGATCAGGCTGAACTTGTAGGATCCGTCGCTGTGCAGTTCCAGAACAAATACAGGCCGCCCTTCGGGTCCGGCAGGCTGATCAGCGGAGTCTTCGACCATCGCAATGCGGGCCTGATTCTGATTATCATCAGGCACGAAAGCAATCAGCCTCGAACCATCGATTCGATAATCAAGGCTCTCGCCCTTCGAAGTAAGACCCTGATCCCGCAACGCGCCAAGGCCATCGAGATCAAGGCTGAAGCCGTTTTCGCCCCTACCGTCAGCACCAAAGGACACCAGCGACTTCACTGAACCCCAAATATTTGCCGGGCCACCATGGTCATATCTCGGATCGCCGGTATAGGAACCGTCGTAATGCTTGCCTTGCCACACACCATCATCGGGGCTCGTGCCTTCGGACCAACGTGTCGCGATATCATCCTCATCGACCGTCCGGGTAATGAATGCGTCACCCCGTGCCACAGGAGAATCATCATCAATGATCAGGTTCAATCCGCCGCTGGCCGGATCGCCGGAACCATCTCTCACCGTGAAGGTGAAATTGTAAACGATGTCGTCTTCGGTGTTGAACTCGGAGTGATCCAGCGGCCTGTAGAGCGTGAACAGATATTCCCCAGTCTGAAGATCGGTCAGTTCCAGGCTGAAAACCATCACTTTCTGTACGGCGATTTCAAATTGAGGCTCAGGCGGAGCAACCTTGGCCGCCATATCGAAACCAGCGGAGGGCCGGTCATCGACAGGCTTCTTGTATTCAAACTCCCAATAGCCATTCAATGTCTGGCCATCAGAAGACACTTCGTAGAGCACCTGGTGCCCCTGAGAGGTTACGGAAGGAAGACCGGCCAGATTCCATGTGAAAGGCAGAGTTTCAGCCGGGCCATCGCCGCCGAAGTTGTAATTCAGAAAACCTTTGGCGGAGGCTGCGGTTGCGGCATTATCCCCATCAGCATCACTGTCATCATTGCCATTAAACGGGGTGACAAACCGTTCACGTACGAGTCCGTCCTCGTCCGCCGCAGCGCTCACAAACCCTGCAGTGGGCAAGGGATTGTCGTCGTTCGCTTCAATATTCGCAAAGGTCAATGTCGTCAGTGGCTCATCTTCCAGCCCGTCAAGCTTTGTGATTCCATCAAGCCTCTCGCCCGGATCTTCCTCATACGCCCCCACGCCACCACTGCCCTCCGCGCCGCCGTCAGGCCCAGCCGCAGGCTCCACGTCCTTTTCACCCAAAGCTGCCAGAAATTCCTGCATGTCCAGAACCGTACCATCAGGCATGACCACATTGGGTGCCTGGGCTTCGCCCAGATCCGTGAAGTCGAGGACTACCTGGCCGCCGTTCGCGAATTCAAAAACCACATTTCCGCCGTCCATCTTCACTTCGGCCTGATCAAAAGCAGCCTCAAGCACAATATCCTGACCGGGGATCGCGTTGACGATGACGGTCTGTCCGGTTTCTGGGGCCTGTACGTTCTGTTTGGAATTCTGCGATTCAGCCATGGTGTCCTCCACCTTCGGGTTATGTAAAATTTGGGGTTAATGCCCGTTTACAACCATTTTAAATTCTTTGACGTTTTTTATGCGGGCAGGAAGGGCTAGGGTCAAGCATGAAAGATTTTATTCGAGGTATGAATCTCAAATAAGTATCCTTTTACTGGTTTATCTAATCATTTCTGCTTATTAAAAAAACAAAACGCATACACAGAAATACTGAGGCCACCCACGCTCTCGCCCACCATCTCATACTTACGTATGAACACAGACAGTTGAGTCATCCGTTCGCGGACAACGAGCGGACACGAGATGGACTCTCATGGATTGAATGGGCCGAACGGTATCGGCAGGTAAGGAGGGCTGCGTTTCAGGAAGTGATACCCGGCCGCAAAGCCCGGACCCGAAAAGACGGGTCAGGAGCTTTGCGAATCGAGAATAAGGCGGGTCAGATCGTCGATCCCCGGGTCGGGACCGGTCAACGTATCTACATGGTACCCATCCGGCACATCATGCGCAAAATAGTCCTGCGTATCAAAATACCCACCGTGCAAGAGGGCTTCGACGGCGCCGTCGACATCCATGAGCTCGGGCAGGGACCAGGCCTGGAAATCATGCATCAGACCGGTGCTGTCGTCCTCTCCCGGGAGCACAAAAGATCCGGCGACGATCTCGCCGTAAAGAGCTTCCGCCACATAGCCGTAAAAGGTCGATACCGGCTCCTGCATTTCCGCCGCTTCCCCCACCAACTGCGCCGCGAATTCGTACCTGCCGTCCTGCCAGACCGTCAGCATCCCTCCGAACGGCGGGCTGACCACCAGGCCGTTTTCGGGCACAGGCATCCCCGCGAATTCGAGAACCCGAAGCAAGGCATCTCCCTCGCCTTGAGTCCAGAGCTGCCCTTTTTCAGCAGGGCGGCTCGCATATTCGTTTTGAGGGGAGTTCATAATCACACCTTTTTCCATTTCATCATTCAGTTACGCCTCACGGTCCGGGCAAGGGTCGCCCCTGCCCGGAGCCGTCAGCTTCAGGCAATTTCAACGTTCGAGGTCAGCATGGTTTCCAGGGCGATCTCGATGGTCAGTATGGCCGAGCTTTGGTCTCCATCGCCGTCCCGAACCTGGTAGGAGAAGACATCCTCTGCGCCCTGCGGCGCGGAATCATTCAACGTGTAGCCGTATTCTCCGTTGGAATACAGGATCAAAGTGCCGTAAGCGCCTTCAATCGTGACCACTCCACCCTCGGAGATTTCCTGCCAGGTCTCGCCGCCGTCATTGCTGACGCCATTGACCCAGATGCCGTCAGCGCTTCCATCATCGTTGTCCAGCACATTCCCGGATCCGATGCCTCCGTTAAAACCGGAGTCCACCGCGTTGGGGTCATGATTTCCAATCGTTGGATGAAGGGGACCTACATTGGAGCCACCAAAGGTGTTGCCATTTCCAGCCAGATACTCACCCAGCCCCTCAAGTTCGGGGTCAATGACGTTCCCGTCGCTGTCATAGAACACCTGGCCGGCCTTGATGTAATAGGCTGTGACCGTTCCGCCGGTCTGCGCCTCGACCCAAGCCACAAAACCCTGCGGATTGTCCGGGTCCTTCATCTCATTGAAGAGGTTTTCATAATCATCGATCTTGAAGGCCTGCTCCTTGCCGTTCACATCCACCAGAAAGAGGACATTGGAGATGGCGTACCTGATTTCATGATCCTGGCTGAAGTCCACGTGGCCTCTATCGTGCACGGCAGTCACCACATCGTCGCCGAATTCTATGAGCCCGCCCAAAGAGAAGGACTCCGAGGCGCTGTCATCGTCACCGTCCGTGGCGCGAATGTTCACGACCAGCTCTTCAGCGGTCAGAATCTGCACTTCATCCAGGCCGCCCTCCACGCCATCGGGGGCTTCATGCATGATCGGGCGCAGCTGCTCAAGCGTCACCACCCCGTACTCGTTGATGGTCAACGTGAAGGTTGCGTCCTCATTGCCCAGGCTTTCCACCCGGCCGATCACGTTTCCGTTTTCGTCTGTGTAAAGCAGGATCGATTCACCGGTCAGCATGTCCTTCAGCCCGGAGTCGACACCATCCAATTCTCCGAATGAATACTCAAGGGAAGGATCGCCACCCTCGGAATACTCGCCGTTGTGCTGCACCAGCTTTGGGCCGTCAGCGCCGAATACAACCTGAAAAACCCCGCCCGCGCTTGCGGTGTCGGTATTTGTCGACTGCTCGTTGCTCCCACCCGGCAGATAGCTGTCCTCGGTGCGCAGGGAGAGGCTTGCCTCTGGCACGACTTCGATAACCGGACCGTCGTCGAGCACATTGACCGTCAGGGAACTCGTCGCAATGATGGCGCCATTGTTGACGACATGCATGACAAAAAGGTCCGGCAGGCTGTCGTCGTCAAACCTTCCGTCACCACCGCCGTTCTCTTCGGAGACAGGATGGTCGATGTTGCCGTCCAGGGTGTACTCATAGCTGTACGTTCCGTCGGGGTTCTGCGTAACCACAAGGGTCCCGTACTGGCCGTGAACAATGCCCCCTCCCGTTACATCCACATCCTCGTCCACGCCGCGAATGAAGAGCTGATCCTCCCCTCCGGGACCCGGCGTGAAGGGGATGGCGCCGCTGGTGCTGTCCGCGGTTCCGCCGTCGTTGCTTCCCGGCCACTGAACCTCGCCTTCATCAAGCGAACTCTCTTCGACCTGGGTCACAACCGGCCCGAGCACCGGCGGTGTCGGGATTGACGGGGTCGGGATTGACGGGTCTGCATCAGCCTCTTCGATCAAATCGTCGGCCTCCAGGCTCTCCACCGTGATCGATGTGAACTCGCGGGGATCAAGCCCGCCCAGCCTGTCCACTCCCGCAATGAGGTTTCCTGCGTCATCCCTGTACTCTCCGACGCCACCGCCGCCATCCGCGCCGCCCTCGGGACCGGCCGCAGGCTCGATCTCACTCTCGCCAAGCGCAGCCAGAAACTCCTGCATGTCCAGGATGGTTCCATCAGGCATGACCACATTGGGCGCCTGGGCATCGCCAAGATCGGCGAAATCTAGGACCACCTGGCCGCCATCCGCAAAATTGAAGACCACGTTGCCCCCATCCATCCTGACTTCCGCCTGATCAAAGGCGGCCTCAAGAATGAAATCCTGTCCCGGGACAGCGGTCAAAACCATAACCTGCCCGGCGGCAGGAGCCTGAACAACCAATCTGGTGTTTTGTGTTATTTCGAACACTATATCCTCCTTAACGACAATTCCTGTTTTTTTGATGTCGCCCATGTTGAAATCAACCTTCGTACGATCATCAAACTGCTTGTCTTACAAATGATCATCCGAAACCTGAAAGACAAGTATGAAAACAGGACCGAAAAGGTATGAATTTTCCCGCCCTGACAAACAAAAACTAATTATCCAATATAGATACGTACAAAATAAAGAACTGCGGAGCCACAACGCAACACAAGTCCGTCCATCCCGTTCGTTGGTACTTCTGGGTTAGCCAGTGCTCTTAGCCCCTCGCAAAAGTAGCTTCAACATACTAATTTCATTATTTTTATAACCAAAATATCAAAGACTGTCATACATTTGCGACACCGCAAGCAACCGCTGAACATCCCCTGCAAGGGCGGTGTAAACAAGCGCACCTGAGCGGATTCAAGAAACCAGGGTCACGCCATGAACCGCACGGACCAGTTTGCAGATCAAGGGTGGGGTGGAAAAAGGTACAGGCTGAAGCAGAGACCTTACATCAAAAAATCCCCCGTCCAGTGACGAGGGATTGCAGCGAATTGTGGTGTTTGGCAGAAGGGCGCGGGTTTGCGTTTTATCCCGCGAAGCGCTTCATGAATTGAAGGAATCAAGAATGAGACGGGCCAGGCCATCGTCGAAGCCGGTGTCCAGGGCCGCCGTATCCAGATGTTCGGAAGGATGGTCCAGACCGGACGCATCGTGCAGGTAGACTTCCACGGGCTCCATCCCGGAAGCGGCCAGGAGTTCTTCGGCAGCGCCGTCGACATCCATGAGTTCAGGCAGGGACCAGGCCTGGAAATCATGCATGCCCTCGGGCACGCCCGCTTCCTCACCCAGTAAAAAGGACCCTATGAAGGACAAACCGTCACCGGTCTCGACCACATAGCTGTAGTGGGTCGCGATTCCTCCCGCCTCGACGGGCAAGGAGGTGTACGCATAGCTCCCGTCGGGCCACACGGTCAGTTCGCCGCCTGCCGGCGGGCTGATGACCAAACCCTCATCGGGCACGAAAAGCCCCGCAAATTCCACGACTCGCAATGAATTCGAATCATTTCCATCTTCCAGGAGTCGACCTTCTCCGGAGAGAAGATCTTCCATGATGCTCTGGGTTGGCCGTGTCGGTTTCATGATCGCCTCCACCCTTTCTTATGATGACATTCCCGCCGTTGCCGACGGGGATGGGCGCATCGTCCTTCAAAAACAGGGGAAAGGGAAGGCCCTTTCCCCCGGTCCGGTTTAGATGTTGATATTGTTGGTGAGCATGGTGTTGATGACATCGTCGATGGAATCATCAGCGCCAACCGCCGTGACCGTGATGGTCGCCACATGGGTGTTGTAGTCTCCGCCCGCGCCATCCTGATCGATGCGCACATCGACCGTGGCCTTGCCATCCAGACCAAGTGCGCCCGTGATGTTCACGTAATCAAGAGGATCGGAACTCGTTCCCGAGAGCAGCGCGGAGAGGTCGAGAGTGTCGCCATCAGGGCCAAGCTCGAAGTCGAGGATGGTGTCACCCGTCACAGCTCCATCCGGCACGTCACCCGCCGCGTACGAGAAGGTGTCCTGGCCGGCGCCGCCGGACATGGTGTCGTTACCGGTGCCGCCGATAATAGTGTCGTTGCCGGTACCGCCATCGATGCTGTCGTTTCCGCCCTGGCCGTAGATGATATCGTTTCCGGCGCCGCCGGAGATGGTGTCGTTACCGCCCACTGAGCCTTCCTGGCCGTAGGCTTCATGATTGTAATAGAGCTCGCTGCGAAGCTGATCAGGAGTCAGCCCAGGGTTATCCGCTACGAACTTTTCCCAGCCGCCATCGTTGTCGTCGGCGTAGATGCTGTCTCCGAAGATCACGTCATTGCCGTCACCGCCAGAGATTTCGTCATTGCCCACGGGATTGGGTGAGAGCAACGGCTGGAGCGAATCCTGAAGAGCCTCAACCAATCCACCGGAAGGCACGATGGACGCATCGTCCGAATCGATAAGATCAAGCATCCCCAAGTTGGCACTGTTGTCGATGCTTATAGCCTGGATGTTGAACCCAAGGCCTTCAAGCCCGCCAACCTCATTGACTGTGTCACCATCACCGTTACCGAGGAAATGCTCGTCCGCGAAGCTATCAAGGGAACTGCCCGGTCCCGCCGTGTTGGTGCCGTCTCCTGAATAGTGATACGTTGGCACTCCGTCGGAGAGGAAGATGACTTGGTTCAGATCGGCATTGGGAAGCATATTGCCCGCAGTGCTTGCCCATTGATATGCCATCTCAAGACCAGCTTCGTAGTTGGTACCACCGTTCGCCACCAGCGAGGTCACGGCCGCTTGGGCAGCCAGAATTTCAGCGCCGACTCCCGCATCGCCGGGAATAAGGGTCCATGTCCCGACGCCTCTGGCATCAAGACTCCATCCATCTCTATTGCCGTTGTATTCGACAATATGCACTCTCACCGTGCCGGCGTCGCTGTTCCCAAGCTGATTGAGCAGTTCGTTCACCGCATTCCTCTGGGCGAGCAGCTTGCCGTTGTTTCCCATGCTACCGGACGTATCAAGAACCATTATGATGTTGGCAATCTTGCCGGCAGCCGTATAGCCGCCCATATCTCCAACCAGCACATCCTTCCCGTCTCCGCCGACGATGGGCCCGTCAGGAGCATAGGGTGATGTATCGACCCGGTGGTCGTCGTCGGTCACAAGGTCCGTACCCTCAGTGGCCGACGTGTCTGAGACATTCTCGCCAACGACCAAGTACTTGGGTGCCGGTGGGGTCACATCAATGGTCAGAGTGGAGGCCGCTACGTCACCGTCACCGTCGACGATCTGGTAGGGAAAAACCTCCTGGAGAGAACTCATTGTAGCGGGAGGCGTGTATTCCCAACTTCCGGGCGCGTTCAAACCCACGCTATCAAAGTGGAAGGTCAGGCTGCCGCCATGTTCCGTCGTGACCGTGAAGGCGTCGCCGACGAGGGTTTCGACTGCAGCGCCATTGACCGTGACCGTAATCGTGTTGTCGCCATCCCACGTGTAGACCTTTGGAGACCCTTCGACCTGTTCAATGGTCATGGAGAGGATACGACCTCCGTCAGCGCCGAAGTCGTCATTCCCGACTCCACTGATTATATTACCCGAAACCGTTACGCCGGGCGTGATCTGATCGAGAAGCGTGTCGAGAAGAGCATCAAAGTCCCCGACAAGAATCGGACTTCCCTCTCCATCAAGATCAACGTCACGAAGCGGTTGCTCTTGGATGCCGCCACCAACGCCGATAGTGACGACGTTGAGGTCATTGCTCCCTATAAACGCGCTCCATTCTGTCGCAGTGGAAGCCAGCAGTGCATTACCTGAAGCTATCTGCTGATTCGGATTCCCGTCACTGATGAAAAAGACCTGATTGCTTGCACCAGTCTGAGGAACAAAGGCAGTCATGGTCTCCTCGATAGCATCCGTGAAGTCCGTGGCACCTGTATTGACGGGCCTATCGGCCTGAATATCGTCAATCTTGGCATTGAAAGCAGCCAGATTAGTGAATGGCCCGAAGGACACGGCGTTGGCGCCAAATGCAACTATACTCATGCTGACATCGTCCGCATCTGGATTATTGAATATCTTTGCCGCCGCCGCCTTGACCGCCAGCAGCATGGTGTTCAGCTCGGTATTATTGATACTACCGCTGAAATCGAGAACCCAGGCCACATTGTAGTCCCCCCCTTCCGGGGCCTGAACCACGGCGGAATCCGCAACGGTTGCCGGGCCATCGTCCTTGAAGCTGATGAATGCGCCAATGCCCACCGCATCCATGGCCACGTCCTGGTCGCCGTCTTCCAGGGTCACCACTGCGGACAGCTTGTTCGCAAGGGTGATGGCTTCATCGTAACTTGATGTGTCGGCAGGATTGCCTTCGAGGGTCGCCGGATCAGGATGCACCATGGCCACATGTTGCGTGACGCTCAGCTTGCCGTCCTCGCCAATCTCGATGGTGAAGGCGTCATGCGTACCCGAGCCGTCCGTGTACTTGCCGTAAACCACATTGTTGTCGTCAGGATCGGCCACAAGGGTGATCAAGTGCCCGCCAACGGTGGTCTTGAACCCTGTCGCGGAATCGTCGATGCGCAGAGACACGTCCGGAGTGCCGCCGTCAGCACCCGCAGCGGGGGCTACCGTGTATGCAAAGATGGACTCCGCGCCCGTAACCTTCACGCCAAGCTGACTTGTTTCGTCGGTCACAACCGCGCCAAGAACCTGCTGCTCAAGGCCTATGTTCAGATCAATGTCCACGGCCGGGCCATCGTCCTTGAAGCTGATGAATGCGCCAATGCCTACCGCATCCATGGCCACGTCCTGGTCGCCGTCTTCCAGGGTCACCACTGCGGACAGCTTGTTCGCAAGGGTGATGGCTTCGTCGTAACTTGATGTGTCGGCAGGATTGCCTTCGAGGGTCGCCGGATCAGGATGCACCATGGCCACATGTTGCGTGACGCTCAGCTTGCCGTCCTCGCCAATCTCGATGGTGAAGGCGTTATGCGTGCCCGAGTCGTCCGTGTACTTGCCGTAAACCACATTGTTGTCGTCAGGATCGGCCACAAGGGTGATCAAATGCCCGCCAACGGTGGTCTTGAACCCTGTCGCGGAATCGTCGATGCGCAGAGACACGTCCGGAGTGCCGCCGTCAGCACCCGCAGCGGGGGCTACCGTGTATGCAAAGATGGACTCCGCACCCGTAACCTTCACGCCAAGCTGACTTGTTTCGTCGGTCACAACCGCGCCAAGAACCTGCTGCTCAAGGCCTATGTTCAGATCAATGTCCACGGCCGGGCCATCGTCCTTGAAGCTGATGAATGCGCCAATGCCCACCGCATCCATGGCCACGTCCTGGTCGCCGTCTTCCAGGGTCACCACTGCGGACAGCTTGTTCGCAAGGGTGATGGCTTCATCGTAACTTAAGGTGTCGGCAGGATCGCCTTCGAGGGTCGCCGGATCAGGATGCACCATGGCCACATGTTGCGTGACGCTCAGCTTGCCGTCCTCGCCAATCTCGATGGTGAAGGCGTCATGCGTACCCGAGCCGTCCGTGTACTTGCCGTAAACCACATTGTTGTCGTCAGGATCGGCCACAAGGGTGATCAAATGCCCGCCAACGGTGGTCTTGAACCCTGTCGCGGAATCGTCGATGCGCAAAGACACGTCCGGAGTGCCGCCGTCAGCCCCGGCAGCGGGGGCTACCGTGTATGCAAAGATGGACTCCGCACCCGTAACCTTCACGCCAAGCTGACTTGTTTCGTCGGTCACAACCGCGCCAAGAACCTGCTGCTCAAGGCCTATGTTCAGATCAATGTCCACCGTGGGCATATCGTCCACGATCTTGATGTAGAAGTCCTTATCCAGAGTGATGGAGTCGCCGTCAGCGTCTGTGGCCTTGACTATGGAGGACATGTCCAGGAGCAGGAGATTTTCCCCTCCGCCGGGAGCGTGATCCAGAGGACCTTGCAGGAGGAAACTGAAATGCCCGTCGCTCTGCAAGGTGAGTGTGAAGACCGGAACTTCGCCAGCCGTTGCGGTGAGCACGTTCCCTTCGACCAAATAGGTCACGGGGATCCCACCGGAAGTCAGCTCCGGAAGTCCCGAGGTGTCAGGCAGCATGCTGAAGGTCCCGTCTTCATCCGCGCCGAAGGAGACCTGGGATGCCAGGGATCCCGTTGCCAGCTTTGTGTCCGGCCACCCATCAACGGGCCGACCCCATATCGAAAAGTCGTTCTCCTCCTGGTTGCCATTAGGAAGCATCTCTTCCTCCACGATCTTGAGCACCGGGAAGATGCCGTCCTGCTCGGGCACGTCATCGGTCACGTTGATGGTGAAGCCTCCCGTCAGGGTGATGGCGTCGCCGTCGCCGTCCGTGGCCACGATCACCGACGCCAAATCGATGGGCAGGTTGTTCTGACCGTCACCGACGGGATGATCGAGCTGGTCGTAAAGATTAAACGTGTACTCGCCGTCACTGTCGAGCTCCAGGGTGAAGACGACCCGCTCCTGAGGCAGGGAGATCATCCTGGCGACTTGTACGTCCTCATCGCCGCCAGGCCCTTCGGGCTCACCGATTCCGACATAGGCGATGAGGGTCGACCCTTCCACTCGGTAGCTCAAAGGTTCGCCCTTGGAGTAGAGGTTTTGGGCCACAAGGCCGCTCACATCTTCGGACAGGCTGAATCCGCCTTCGCCCGGTCCGTCCGCGCCGAATACGACCAGGGATGCCAAGGACCCCTTGATGTTGGCGGGGCCACTGTCCCACCACTTGTAAGGATCACCCGTGAAGGAACCATCGTGGTTGCCGTCGTTGGGATGGTTGCCGTCGGAAAGCCAGGTCTTGATATCGTCTTCATCGACGGTCCTGTTTATGGCCGCATCTGTGGCCACCGGCGAATCATCGTCAACGATCATGTTCAGACCACCGACGACGGAATCTCCGGAGCCATCGGTCAGGGTGAAAGAAAAATTGTAGAGGATGTCGTCTTCCGTGCCGGACACGGAATGATCGAGGGGCTGATACAGTTCGAATCTGTATGTTCCGGCAGCCAGATCTGTAACTTGCAGGCTGAATACATCCACCCTGACGGGTTCCAGGGACTCTATTCTGTTGTCATACTCCCCGTTTGGATACTCAGTAATATAGAATGCGTTCAGGGTTGTTCCACCGTCCACGACTTCGTACTGAAGCTCATTCCCTCGGGATTCCACTCCCAGGGCCACAAGGCCCGCCAGACTCCATACGAACGGAGTCGTTGCGGAAGGCCCGTCTCCACCGAAGTCATAATTGAGCACCCCTTCGGCATACGCAAACTGGGCGGGATGGTCCCCGTCGGCCCCGTCGTCGTTGCCGTCAAAGGGAGTCATGGTCAGTTCGCTGATGCGGAGCCCGTCTTCATCGGCGGCTCCAAAAGCCAATCCTGCCGAAGGCAACGGATTTAAATCTTCGACATCGGCTTCCAGGGCCTCCACCGTAATGGCGGTGAAATCACGCGGGTCCAAACCGCCCAGCTTGTCCACGCCATCAATGAGATTGCCCGCGTCGTCCCTGTACTCGCCGACGCCGCCGCTTCCGGTGGCACCGCCTTCAGGGCCCGCTGCGGGCTCAACGTCTCCCTCGCTCAGGGAGGCTAGAAATTCCTGTAAATTGAGGACCGTGCCGTCCGCCAAGATGATGTTCGGGACCTGGCCATCCGGAATATCACTGAATTCGATGACCACCTGCCCGCCATCTGCGAACTCGAAAACAACGTTATTGTCTGACATTTTCGGCTCTGCCTGGTCAAAGGCGGAGTCGAGCACGATATCCTGTCCCGGGATCGCGCTGACAATTACGGACTGCCCGGCTTCGGGAGCCCTGACTGACAGCTTGGTGCCTTGTGTTGTTTCGGCCATGATAACCTCCATTGTGTTTCACACGATTTATATTCATATTTGCTTAATAGTTTATCACACTTTAAAAACATCACTCCCTCTCATTTTTTTAAATAGTTTCACAAATGATACACGCCAAAATATTCATCACTGTCAGCTCATAAAATAAAAGTACATTTTATATGCTCTTATACTTTCTGTTATATTCCTAATGGGAATCTATGTTTGCAGGGTCAAGCATGAAAGAAAATCAAGACGGGTATGATTTTTCCAGCGATTTCAGGGGAACGACAACGCCCTGAAATATGTAGGACAAAATGTCATACACGGAAAAAGTATGAGCGGTGGAAGGCGGCTGGAGCCGCGCCTCTCATACTTTCGGGTGAGAGAAGAAAAACCGAATTTCCCTTGCAAGATGGCGGGTCAGGACTTAGTTTCCGGCAACATATCAATATCATCGAGGCCAAGCACGCATGAATGATCCCAAGGTCGCCATACCCATACCGGCTCCACAGGCCGCCGCCAAACCGCGGCCGGCAATCACCGCCCAGATCAACCCTTCACAAGTTTATTTCACCCCACCGCTGGTGGGATGTTTGTCCGTGATATCCCGCCTGCAGGGCCGGCCAGTCAGCGCCACGGCCCTGGAAGCAGGCCTGCCGCGCACCCAGGAAGGCATGACTCCTTATGCGGTGATCCGCGCGGCGCGGCGTGAAGGCATAGACGCTCAGATCGCGCACAAACCGGTCATCGACAAAATCTCCCCCCTGAACCTGCCCTGCATCCTGCTCATGCAGGACGGCTCGGCCTGCGTGCTGGTAAGCGTGACGTCCGGCACGGCCCGCGTCATCATGCCCGAGACCCCCGACGCACCCTTCGACACCCCGGTCGAGAAGCTGAAAGAAACCTACTCCGGGCACGCCGTCTTCGCCCGGCCCAAGGCCAGCCTGGACGGCAGGACCGAAGGGCTCAAGATCTTCAACACCAAGAAGTGGTTCTGGGGCACCATTTTTCATTTTCTGCCCATTTACCGACACGTCATCCTGGCTACGATTTTCATCAACCTGCTGGCCATCGCCTCGCCTCTTTTCACCATGAACGTGTATGACCGGGTCGTGCCCAACAACGCCCTTGAGACCTTGTGGGTGCTGGCGGTGGGTGTCGGCATCGCCTTCTTTTTCGACTTCGCGCTCAGGAACCTGCGTGGCTATTTCGTGGACGTGGCAGGCCGCAACTCCGACATTCTGGTGGCCAGCAAGCTCATGAGCCACATTCTGTCCATCCGCCTCGATCACAAACCCGAATCCACGGGAGCGCTCGTCAACAACATGCGCGAGTTCGATTCCCTGCGTGAGTTCTTCAGTTCCACCACACTGCTTGCGCTGGTGGATCTGCCCTTTTTGATCCTGTTCATTACCATCATCTTCTACATCGGAGGCCCCGTCGCCTTTGTTCCGGCCGTAGTCGCGCCCATCGTGATTTTGGTCGGCATCATCATGCAAGGCCCGCTGAAACGCGCCATCGAAGGCGGCTACAAGGAATCGACCCAGAAAAACGCGTTGCTGGTCGAAACCGTGAGCGGCCTTGAGACCATCAAGACCAGCCGGGCCGAAGGCTCCATGCTCGGCCGCTGGGAAAACATCGTCGGCATGGGCGCAAAATCGGCCATCCGCTCCAAGTCGCTCTCCACCTTTTCTCTGAGCTTCACCCAGTTCGCCTCTCAGATCGTCTATTGCGGCGTCATCATCTGGGGCGTGTACCGCATCTCCGAAGGCGCGATGACCATGGGCGGACTCATCGCCTGTTCCATCCTGGTCGGCCGGGCCATGGCCCCCCTGGGCGCGGTGGCGGCCATGCTGACCCGCCTGCAACAGAGCCGCATGGCGCTCAAGAACCTGGACCTGCTCATGCAGATCCCAAGCGAACGCCCCGAAGAAGTCCAGCACCCCGAACATCAGGATCTGCGCGCCAGCATCACCTTCGAGGATGTGAGCTTCAAATATCCAAGCGCCCTGACCAACGCCCTGTCCCACATCGACCTGCATATCGCGCAGGGCGAGCGCGTAGCCATCATCGGCAAGATGGGCTCGGGCAAGACTACCCTTGGCAAGCTTGTCAACGGCCTCTACGAGCCGCAAAAAGGGGCGGTGAAGATCGGCGGGCTTGACATCCGGCAGATCGACCCGGCCGAATTGCGGGCCAAGATCGGCTACATGGCCCAGGACAATTTTCTTTTCCACGGCACGGTGCGCGAGAACATCACCCTCGGCGCGCCCCACGTCAGCGACCAGGCCCTGCTGCGCGCCGCGACCATCGCCGGGGTCACGGACTTCATCAAGAACAACCCCGCCGGCTTCAACCTGCAGGTCGGGGAGCGTGGCCTGTCCCTTTCCGGCGGCCAGCGCCAGGCCATCACCATCGCCCGCACCCTGCTGCTCGACCCGGACATCGTCATCCTGGATGAACCCAGCAGTTCCATGGACGTGGGTGTGGAGGCCGTGCTCAAACTTCGTCTCTCTTCGGCCCTGAAAGGCAAGACCCTCATCCTCATCACCCACAGACCGAGCCTGTTGTCCCTGGCCACGCGGGTCATCGCCCTTGAGGGCGGATCGATCATCGCCGACGGACCGCGCAACGAAGTCCTGACCGAGCTGCAAAAGCGCGGCAACGGAGCCAAAAATGTCTAATCGAGTATATTCCGAATCCGACCTTGAATACATGAGCGTAGTCGACGCGGCCATGTATCGCCGGGGGCACCGCTGGGCCTACGTGCTGTCCGCGACCATCTGCCTGCTCCTTGGCTCGCTGCTGGTCTGGACCCACTTCGCCATCCTCGACGAGGTCACGCGCGGCATGGGCCAGGTCATCCCGTCCCAGCGGGTGCAGATCATCCAGAACCTCGAAGGCGGCATCCTCGAAGAAACCCTGGTGCGGGAAAACCAGCTCGTAGAAAAGGGCGACATCCTGGTCCGCATCAGCAACGAACTGGCGCAGAGTTCCCTGAAGGATACGGCCAGCCAGGCATTGGAGCATCAGGCCGCCATCGCCCGTCTCAAGGCCGAATCGTCGGGCACGGAGCCGGTGTTTTCCGAAGAGCTCAAAACCAAGGCCCCAAAGGCGGTAAACGACCAGATGGCCATTTATCGGGCGCGCATGGACCAACTGACTCAGGAAATGAACATCCTGCGCAGCCAGTACACGCAGCGTTTGCAGGAAGCCCGCGAGATGACCATCCGGCGCAACCAGACTGCCCAGGACCTCAAGCTGGCCCAGGAACAGATGAACATCGCCAAGCCCCTCATGGAAAAGAACGTGTACCCGAGAGTCGACTACCTCTCCCTGGAGCGTGCCGTCAGTTCCCTGCGCGGAGATCTGCAGAGCCTAGGCGTGGCCATCCCGCGTACGCAGCAGGCGGCGCAGGAGATCAAGGAGCGTCAGGCCCAGCGCATGGCCGAGTTCAAGGCCACGGCCCTGCAGGAGATGAACCAGCATCAGGTTGAGCTCAATTCCAAGCTGCACGCCCTGTCCGCCGGACAGGACCGGGTCACGCGCACGGACGTGCGCAGCCCTGTGCGCGGCACCGTCAAGCAGGTCATCCTCAATACCGTCGGCGGCGTGGTCAAACCCGGAGAACCGATCCTTGAGATCATTCCCCTGGACGACACCCTGCTCATCGAAGCCAACATCAAGCCCGCCGACATCGCCTTTTTGCATCCGGGCCAAAAAGCCATGATCAAGATCACGGCCTACGACTTCTCCATCTACGGCGGGCTTGAAGGTTCCGTCGAGCAGATCAGCGGCGACACCATCGAGGACCAGAAGGGCGAAAGCTTCTACAAGGTCAAGCTGCGCACCCAGGCCTCGGCCATCGTCTATCGCGGCGAGAAACTCCCGATCATTCCCGGCATGACCGCCAGCGTGGACATCCTGACCGGCAAGAAGAGCGTGCTCGACTACCTCTTAAAACCCATTCTCAAGGCCAAGGAGAACGCCTTGAGGGAGCGTTGACCTATTGAGATGGCCCGTCACCACGTTTCTTGTGCTGCTGGCGGCGGCCCTGTGTTTTCCAAGCGATTTCGCGGCAATGGGAACCGGAGCCGCGCCGATGCAAAACCAGACGGGCCAGGTGGAGCTTGCAAGCAGGGACGCGAATGCCGCAACGGGGGGCACCAGCCAAGAGACGAGGCAGGACAACGAATCCTCTCGGATGCCCCCCCCTTTGAAGACGCAAGCGGATATCGGGCCGGACCAGGAACGGGCCAAGGATGCCACCCCGGCCGTTTCGCGGAAACAAGGAGAGGCCCTCGACTCGCAGACAAGCGTTGCTTCGGAGCAGGCTCCGGACACGCCGGCAAAGGTGCAGGGGCGGGATTCGAACGTGCCAACGGTTGCCAAGGCGGACCGGAATCAAGAATCGTCCACCCCAAAAGCGCCCCTGCCCGTATGGCGTCAAGGCGCCCAGGCTCAAGCCCCGACGCCTTCAGGGCAGGCTCCGCGCACAAAATCAGAGACCGGCGATCAGCCTATACGGCTTTTTCAGAGCGCGGCCTTTCGCGGCAATTTCAATGCCCTGCCCAAATGGAAGCGGGTCCTGTCCAAGGTCAAGGGACAGATCCAGACGCTTGGCAGCTGCACTTCGGCCAAGACCTGCCCGCCCGGCGCGACCAGCTGGCAGCGCATCATGAAGCAGGCCAGAGGCAAGGAACGCACGGAACAGCTCAAGATGATCAATTCCTTTTTCAACAAATGGCCCTACCGCCTGGACCAGGACGCCTACGGGGCCTCGGACTGGTGGGCCACTCCGCAGGAATTCCTGAAGATATCCGGAGATTGCGAGGACTACGCCATCATCAAGTACTTTGCCCTGCGGGAGCTGGGCTTCTCGAAGGACGAACTGCGCATCGTCGTGGTCAAGGATCGCATCAGAGGCATCGCGCACGCTGTTCTGGCAGTATTCACGGACGGGGATGCCTACATCCTGAACAACATCTCCGACGCAATTTTCACGCACGGCAAATACAGACACTACATTCCGCAATACTCCTTGAACGAGGAGCATCGGTGGTCACACATCCCTGTAGCGAACTAAACTTAACGGAGAGGGGAATATGACAGCATCAAGCAGCAAAGCAGCTCTGCCCGCCATGGGCAAGAACAGGTCGGAACTGGTCATGGGGGTGGCCATCATCTCCCTGATCATCGTGGCCCTTTTGACCTGGGTGGCCTGGAGCGTCCGGGCCAAGCAGGGAGAGCTGCAAGAGCAGATCCAGGGACGGCTCGAATTGCTGGCCACCAGCCGTGCCGAAGTCCTCACGGCATGGCTCTCGGGTCTGGTCGAGCAGACCGACAAACTCATCTCCTCGGACCTCTTTCGCCTTTACGCCACGGACATGGATCTCATCGACGCGGACCCGAGCTTTCTGATCACGGGCATCATCCCCGAAGGCGATTCCTATGACCAGATGGCCCAACTGACCGACCAGTTTCCCCTCATGCACCAGACCTTCTCCGATTTCACGGTCTTCGCGGGCTTTCTGTCCGGACGTATCGTGCACCGCAGCGGACAGTCCTACATCGGCTCCGACTCGAGGGTGAACCCGCTTTCTCCCAGCCAGTCGGCCTTGATTAAAAAGACCTTCGCCTATCCCATGGCCCACTTCTCCCCCTTGCGCCAGACAGACAACGGCCTGGTCATCGACATGTGCGTGCCGATCTTTTCCACTGCCGAGGAAAACGGGGAGAAGAAGGCGGTGGCCGTGGCCATGCTGACCAAGAGCGCGGGCATGACCATCACCTCCCTGCTCTCCAACACCCCGCTCTCGACCAGGGGGGAAAGGACACGGATCATGCAGATGACCGAGGCTGGATTTCAGGAGATCGTGCCCTGGAGCCCTGGCGGGGTCGCTCCCATCCAGGCACCGCCAGAACTGGATTCGGGGCAGCGGCTCGGCTTTGACAAGCGCAACAGCCTGGGTGGCCAGACTTCCGTTTTTTCACTTGGCGTGAAGCTTCCCGATCTTGACCTGTGGGTCATCCAGGAGGTGGATACCCAGAGCGCGACCGTGGGATTGCAGGAGTACACCCGGGTTTCCCTGCTCATCGCGGGCCTCATCGCCATGGTCACGAGCCTTCTCTTCGGAGCCATCTGGTGGCGCACCATGGGCCAGAGCCACAAGCGCATCGCCGGCAAGTTTCAGACCCTGGCCCAGGAGCTCGAACAACAGCGCAACTTCCTGGATTCCATCAACGACTCGATCCCGGATTTCATCGCCGTCAAAAACCTGAACGGCAACTACACCTACGCCAACCCGGCATTGGCCGAAGGGGTGGGACGGCCGGAAGACGAGGTGCTCGGTCTTGATGATATCGCCCTGTTCGGCTTCGACACCGGCAAGCGCCTGGAACAATCCGACGCCCAGACCCTGCAGACCGGGGAGCCCGTGACCGTCACCGAACGCGTCTTCCTCAAGTCGCGGGAACATCATTTCCAGATCACCAAGGTCACCTTGAAGGGCGATCAGAACACGCCGCAAGGCATCGTCTCCGTATTCCGGGACATCACCGCCATGGTTCAGGCCGAGGACCGCAAGCGCCAGGCCATTTCCCAGACCGTGGAGGCGCTGGTCAAAGCCATCGAGTTCACGGACCCATACCTGGCCGGACATTCCCTGCTGATGCGCGACGTATCCTCCCTGCTGGCGGATAGCCTCAACCTGTCCCCTGAAGACAAATCCACCGTGGAAATCGCCTCCAACCTGTCCCAGATCGGCAAGATTTTCATCGACAAGGCGATCCTGACCAAGGTCGATCAGCTTACCGAGGAAGAAAAAGAAATGGTCCAGAGGCATGTCGACCATGCGGCGGACATTCTGCGCCAGATCGACTTTGAACTGCCCGTTTACGAGGCGGTCTACCAGATGAACGAACGTCTCGACGGCAGCGGCTACCCCAAGGGCCTGTACGGCGAGGAGATCAGCATCCAGGCCAGGGTCCTGAGCGTGGCCAACAGCTTTTGCGCCATGATCCGCCCCCGGGCCTACAGACCGGCCATGAGCCCCGCGCAAGCCCTTGAGAACCTGCGCTCGGCGGCAAACAGCTACGACCTACACATCGTCGAAGCCCTGTCCGCCGCCCTTGAAACATCACGCGGCAACAGGCTGCTGGAGAAGGCGGGAGAATAGGACCGCGCCTAACACTGAAAAAAGGCCCATGCGCGTGAAGTGCATGGGCCTTTTTTGTGCATCGTGATGCGGGACAGACTGCTGAAAAATCAGGCCTGGAGCTGATTGATCGTGCGGGCCAGCTGGTTGCCAAGAGAGGTCTTGCGGGTAACTTCCTGCTCAACGGAGGCGATGCCCTTGATGACCGTGGAATGCTTGCGATTGAAACGGCGGCCGATGTCCATGAGGGACAGGTCAGTGTGCTTGCGCGCAAGGTAGAAGGCCGTGTTGCGAGCGATGACCCGGTCCCGCTTGCGGCTCTTGGAACGCAGGTCGTCAAAGCCGAACCCGTAGGCCTGGCAAACGAAGCTGATGATCTTGTCGAGATCTATGGAGGCGCTGTCGAGATTGTAGTTCTGGAGTATCTCCCAGGCCAGATCCATGGTGATGTCCATGTTCAGGAGCTTGGCCTTGAGGATGATGTTCTTCAGGCAGCTCTCAAGCTGGCGGACATCGGTCTTCATCCTGTTGGCCAGAAGCTCGGCCACGCTGCCCGGCATGCTAACCTGCGAAGCCTGCGACTTGGCCTGGATGATGCCCATGCGGGTCTGATAGTCGGGCTTGTCGATGACGGCCATGAACCCCTGTGCGAAACGGGAGAGCAGGTTGGCGTCGATGTCGGACAGTTCGCGGGGCAGAAACGTGCTGGTCATGACCACCCGGCGCCCCTGATTCTGGAGCGATTTCAAGGTGTTCAAAAGCTCATCCTGCATTTTCTCCTTGCCCTGGAAGAAATGCACGTCTTCAAGCAAAAGCAGATCCACGTTGGTTCTGAAACGGGCCTTGAACTGCTCCACGGCCTTGGCCTTGATGGCCATGACCAATTGCGAGGCAAACTCCTCGCCGCTCAGGTAGCAGACGCGCAGGTGCTGCCGGTTGGTCTGCCGGGCGATCTCGCTGCCGATGGCCTGGGCCAGATGGGTCTTGCCGAGGCCCGGCGCGGAGCACAGGAAAAGCTGATCCGACCCCTGCACGTCCTGACAGAAACTGCGCGATGCGACATAGGCGAGATTGTTGCAGGGTCCGACGATGAAGTCGTCAAAATCATGCCGCCAGTTCTGCACGGTCTGAGTAGGCAGGGCGTGAGCCATGGGCAGGCCCATTTGGCGGGTGATGATCTTTTTGGCGGGCGCGGGCTGAACATGCACGGCCGCGGGCGCATCAGCCTGGGCGGAACAGATCTCGATGGTCGGCGCAAAGCCAAGGGTCTCGGCGGCCGCATCCTTGATCTTGCCAAGCATGCGTTCCCGGACCCATGTGCACACAAAGGAATTGGGCGCACAAAGGACCAGGGTGTCGTTATCAAGACATCCCTGCAAGGGTTTGATCCAGAGCTGGTAATGGCCCGGAGTGAGGTTCTTCTCAAGAGAAAGTGAAATGTGATGCCATGCGTCAATCATGGGAACGGTTTCTAGCCAAGCGACAGCCCTGCGACAACTCCGGTATAACCAGCCAGTCGCGACTTGGCCCAACTCTTTCTATACAGGATAACGCTCTAAAATAATTAAACTTCCTTCTTATGCATTGCTTTTGTGGCTCTGACGCGAAGCTGTCATTGTCCCGCAAGACCGGGGTTCCCGAGTTGTCAACACTTAATTTTAAACATCAGAGGAAAACTTTTAAACAGCACCTAAAAAATTATCTCCTATTTTCGCCTATTTTCTTTAAATTTTGATTTTCCAATTTAAAGTCGTGAAAGTTCCGAGGCTTCCAGCATCTACTGACAAACATGAAATATATTATACTTAAATATTAGTATAAAATATTAATTACAAGGTAGGGTCGTTTTTTTCCCATCTCTGAAAGTATCCCGGTACGGGATGAAAAATAGACACAAAAACTCCGAATTTCCTGCATCAAACTGACAAAATGGGGATTAACTCTTCCTAGACCTTGTTTCCAAGCCATCCCACGATTCTGTCGGACATTTCCTCACATCCCCCCAAAAAAAAAGGGCACGTTTCTTGAACATGCCCTTAAGTACTCTCAAGCAGTATAAAAGATCAGAAAAGGCGGGCGGCGGCACCCTGGGATTCCAATTCGGCGAGGGGTTCGGCAAAACGCTCCCCTAAATCATCGAAGAGCAGGGGAATGCGCTGCTGAAAAGCGCTCATGAGCGGGAGCATGACCTGGCGCATCTGAGGATGGGCGGCCTTGTCGCAACGCAGTTTGAAAATGTGCCGCCATTCCCGGATGTTGGCCGTGGTCACGATCTCGGTCTTGAGGCTGTTGGGCAGGACGCTTCTGGCCTCCTGGGCCGTGGCCCCGGCATCCACCAGGCGCAGGTAGGCGTCCTCGCAAGCCTGCATGGCGGACAGCCACACCGCGTAGCGGGCGTCATCCTCGGCCCAGAAAAAAGGACGGATCACGGTGATTTCGCTGCCGAACTTGTCCTGGGCGTAGTTGGCGTAGCGGGTGCTTTCCTGGGAGAATGCGCACAGGCGGTGGCGGACCAGTTCGTGGGTTACCCCCCTGTCGCAGACGATGCGCACCGTGACGCTGATATGCTCCAGCACACTGTCATGACCCAGACGCACGATGCGGGAGAGAAGCTTGCGGGCCGAATCCGGACTGGCCTTGTCCTCGGACTTGTAACATGTCCGCGCGGCCAGTTCGAGGTGACTCAGGACAAACTCGCCGTCGGGCAGGTGCATGAAGGAAAAACTAGGATCAATGACTTTCATGGCTCCTCGCTGGGCTAAGGTGATGACAGGTCAAAAAAGAGATGCCGGACAGAACCCACGGCCGGGGCATTGTCCTTGCCGCCTCAAAAAAGCACCCCCCGGACTATTGGCCGCGCAGCTTGAGTCCGCCGTCGAGATGCTGGTAGGCCTTGGGCGTGACCACCCGTCCCCGGGGGGTGCGCTTCAGGAACCCGCACTGGATCAGGTAGGGCTCGTAGATATCCTCGATGGTCCTCACCTCTTCGGAGCAGGCCGCCGCAATGGTTTTAACGCCCACGGGACCGCCGCCGAAATGATCGATGATGCATTCGAGGATCTTGCGATCCATCATGTCCAGACCGCGCGAGTCAACATCCATAATATCAAGGCCCTTGGCCGCCACGTCCGCGTCGATGAGCACGTTTCCGGCCACCTGGGCGTAATCGGCCACGCGGCGCAGCAGGCGGTTGGCGATGCGCGGCGTGCCCCGGGAGCGCTTGCCGATCTCGAGAGCTCCGTCAGGGCTGATCTCAAGGCCGAGGATGCGCGCGGCGCGCGTCACGATCAGCGACAGCTCCCGAGGATTGTAGAATTCCAATCGGCAGATGACACCGAAACGGTCGCGCAGGGGCGAGGTCAAAAGTCCGATGCGGGTCGTCGCTCCGACCAGGGTGAAAGGCTCAAGCTCGATCTTGACCGTGCGCGCGCCAGGACCCTGTCCGACGATGAGGTCAAGCTTGAAATCCTCCATGCCGGGGTAAAGAATTTCCTCGACCACGGCCGGCATGCGATGGATTTCATCAATGAAGAGCAGATCGTGCCGATTCAGGCTGGTCAGGATGGCGGCCAGATCGCCGCTGCGCTCCAGGACCGGCCCGGACGTGGAGACCATGTTCACGCCCAGTTCGCTGGCCATGATCTGGGCCAGGGTGGTCTTGCCCAGCCCGGGATTGCCGTAGAGCAGGCAGTGATCCAGATGCTGACCACGCTCCTTGGCCGCCTGCAGATAAATCTTCAGGTTGCCGCGGACATCCTCCTGGCCGATAAAATCGTCCAGGGTGCGGGGCCGGATATGCTCTTCGCTGGGGTTTTGCATCATGCTACTTGGCGGCAAAAATCTTCAAGGCCTGCCGGATGGCGCTGCCCGCATCCAGATCAGGCTCGTTTTCGAACACGGTTCGTACCACCTCGTCCACTTCATGCCGCCCATAGCCAAGCGATACCAGAGCCGCCGCGCAGTCCGAAACGGC
Source organism: Desulfomicrobium macestii (assembly GCF_014873765.1). Taxonomy (NCBI): domain Bacteria; kingdom Pseudomonadati; phylum Thermodesulfobacteriota; class Desulfovibrionia; order Desulfovibrionales; family Desulfomicrobiaceae; genus Desulfomicrobium; species Desulfomicrobium macestii. Next base: position 28,490 of record NZ_JADBGG010000029.1, read on the forward strand.
CGAGACCACTGGCGCGGTCCGTCCCGGACCGAGGGACGGCCGGGCCACAAGCTTGTCTTTCAGATCAAGGAGCAGGCGTTTGGCCGTCTTGGCGCCGATGCCGGGCACGCGGGTCAGGGCGGCCACATCCTCGCGGGCAATGCATGCCGCAAGCTCCGCGACATCGTAACAGCCAAGCATGGCCAGTGCCGTCTTGGGCCCGAGCTTGGGCGCGCCAAGCAGGGTCACGAAGGCCTGCCGCTCCTCCCAGGAGGTGAAACCATAAAGGATGAGCGCGTCCTCGCGGACCAGGGTATGGATGAAAAGCCGGGCCACTTCGGCCCCGGAGCCAAGGACGGACAGCCCTTGCGTGGTCAGGTGCACCTGATAGCCCACGCCCCCTGCCGTAAACAGGACGCAGGACTCTTCATCGCGGCGCAGGATTGTTCCTTCAAGGTAGGCTATCATGTGTGGGAGCTATAGACGAGTTGACCCGTCTTGACCAGTAGTCCGGCCCGGGGTCTGGCCGGCGCTGACGGCAGCCATGAACCGAAAATGGTTCAAATGGCAGATGGCCAGGGCCAGGGCGTCTCCCGCATCCTCGGCCCAGTCTGGCCGAACGCCCAAGAGCTGGCCGACCATGAACGAGACCTGGCTTTTCTCCGCCCGCCCCGCACCGACCAGGGACTTCTTGACCAGGGTGGGCTCGTACCCGAAGACCTCCACCCCATGCACGCCGCAGGCGGCCAGCACTGCTCCCCGCGCCTGGCCGAGCTTCAGGGCCGAGGCGGAATTGCGGGCGAAGAAGACATTCTCCACGGCCACGGCGCTGGGGGCGTGGACGCCGAGAAGCTCGGAGATGCGCGCGTACATGAGGCCAAGGCGCGTGCTCATGGCCTCTTCGGAGGGACGCACCACACCCGCTTCCACCAGGGACAAAACCCCGGACCGCTCCCGCACAAGGCCGTAGCCCATGCAGCGAGATCCGGGGTCGACGCCCAGGATGATGCGTTCGACTGCCATGCGGCCGGGCTACATCTCCGCCAGGAGTTCAGCCGGCAGCTCGAAATTGGCGTACACGTTCTGGACGTCATCGTTGTCGTCCAGCGCGTCATAGAGTTTCATGACCTTGCGGCCGGTCTCGACATCGACGGCCACCGTGGTCTGCGGGATGCGGTTCAGCCCCGCGCTCATGATCTCGATGCCCGCCGCCTCGAAAGCGCTTCTGGCGTTATGGAAATCCTCGGCCGCGCACAGAACCTGCCAGGAATCGTCGTCATCGAGCACGTCCTCGACGCCGCCCTCAAGCCCGGCTTCAAGAAGTTGGTCCTCGGTGTACTTTTCCTTGTCGAAGGCAAAGACGCCTTTCGTGTCGAACATCCAGGCCACGCAACCGGCCGCGCCCATGGAGCCGCCGTTCTTGCTCAGGATGTGGCGCACTTCGGCCACGGTACGGTTCCTGTTGTCCGTGACCGCCTCAATGAGAATGGCCACGCCGCCAGGAGCGTATCCTTCGTACATGATCTCTTCGAGGGCCTCGGAAGCCAGCTCGCCCGTACCCTTCTTGATGGCCGTCTCGATCTTGTCCTTGGGCAGGTTCACGGCCTTGGCGGCGTCAATGGCCGCACGCAGGCGGGCGTTCATGTCCGGATCGCCGCCGCCCTTGGCCGCCAGAATGATCTCCTTACTGACCTTGGTGAACATCTTGCCGCGCTTCAGATCCTGGCGTCCCTTGCGGTGCTGGATATTCTTCCATTTACTATGTCCTGCCATACAATCCTCCAAAAAAAAGTTATGCGGGCGGGGCCTCGCTGGCCGCGGGAACAAAACCCAAACCCAGGATGAATATTTCCTTGCTCTCCGCCCGGCTGCTTTTGGGCTTGAACATGCCGACCTTGGCGAAACGGACTTTAAGAGACTGCACAAAGGGCTGCACGTCCGGACCTTCGAAAACCTTGGCAATGAAGGTGCCGCCGGAAACCAGCCATTCCTCGGCCACGCCGAAGGCCGCCTCCACCAGCTGGATGGAGCGGGCCTGATCAGTGAACTTGGAACCCGTCGTCTTGGGGGCCATGTCGCTCATGACTACGTCGAAAGGGGCAAGCGCCTGCAAATGCCCGAGAAAAAGAGGAGTGCGGGCAAAGATGTCTTCCTGCAGGAAAGTCACCTGTTCCGGGAAGCGGGTATCCGGCATGTTCAGGTCGATGCCCAGCACCCGACCGCCCGCGCCGACGCGTTCGGCGGCGTAAAGGGTCCAGGAACCGGGGCAGGCTCCAAGATCAAGCACTTTCTGGCCCTGGCGCAAGAGCTTGTGCGCCTTGTCCATTTCCTGAAGCTTGTATACGGAGCGGGCAGGATAATTGTCCTGCTTGGCCTTTTTGAAATAGTAATCGCGGTATTGTTTCATGCTTTTATGACCGGGGCAGCATCCCGACCACCCAAGCGAGCGCCTTCATGCCAGCCAGACCCATACGTGTAAAGTTGAAAAACGAACTGGGGATTTCTACATCGCTCCCCGCAGGAGAGCAATATCTTCATCTCCATGGCGAAGGCGAGGACCTGCTCATCACCTGTCCCGGACCGGAACCCGGCCTCTGCGCCCGTCATACGGGCGGCAGGGGCCGCGTCATGCTGCTGCGCGTGCCGCAGATCGAAGGCCAGATGCCCGAGGCCTGGCATGCGGCCCTGCCTTCCGACTGGGAAGAAGTCACCCTCGCGCAGGCGCACAGCCTGCTGCCTGGCATGCGCGTGCTCCATTACGCCCCGGCAAGCCGCCTCTTTCCTTCCATTTTCGCGCCCCTGATGGCCAGGATCGACCCTGCCCCGCCGATCCCGCCCGCCAGCAATCTCTGGCTGCCCGGACCAAAAAACGCCCTTATCATCCCGGAACTGGCCCATGCGGCCAAGGACCTGGGTCTTGATTCCAGGCGCCTGCCGGCAAGCCTCTCGCCTCAAGACCTGCGCCGTCTGCTGGATCAGGAGCGCCCAAGCCTGTTTCTGAGCGTCAACTTCCACGGCCTGGACCCGTACGGGGAAAATCAGGCCCTGCTGCAGGCCGCGGGCGTTCCCATGGCCGTATGGTGCGTGGACAACCCGCTGCACCTGCTTACCGGCCAGAAGAATCAGCTCTGGAAAGACGTGACATTATACGTCACCGACGACTGGTTCGTCGAGCCCCTGCGCGGCATGGGCGCAGACGTGCGGCATCTGCCTCTGGGCGCGAGCCCGCGCTTCTTTGCCCCCGGGCGGCCCTGCCCTTCAGGAAACGACCTGACCTTTGTCGGCCGCTCGGCTTTCCCGGACAAGGACCGCTTCTTCGCGGCCTGCCGCATCCCGCAGGAGCTGGAAAAAAGGGCCCTGGCCATGGCCGGGCGGGAGGCCCATTTCGGATGGTGGAGCCGGCATCTGCCTGAACTTGCGTTGTGGCCCGGAAACGACGTGCGGATCATCGGCCTTGGCGCGGAAACGGCTTCGGCCGCCTGGCGGCGGGAATGTCTCGCCGCCCTTGCGAAAGAAATCGACCTGACGATTGTCGGCGACGAGCAGTGGCAAGCCCTGCTGCCCGGAACCAGCATCCAGCCCCCCGTGGACTACTACTCGGGGCTGGCCGATACATACCGCAACGCGTCCTTTTCCCTGAACCTGACCAGCCTGCTCCTGCCCCAAGGCCTGACCCAGCGCCATTTCGACGTCTGGGCCTGCGGCGGCTTCCTGCTCACGGACAACACGCCCGGCATGAATATTTTTCCACGGGAACTGGCCCAGGCCGTGACCTTCAGCTCACCGAAAGAAGCGGCGGAACTCCTGCGCGCCCTGGCCGCCGACCCGAAACGCAAGGAAGATCTGCGCCGCGCCTGGCAAATGCATGTCCTGGAAGAGCATGGCTATTGCCGCAGGCTGGCAAGCATCACGCGCGATATCATCCCCTCATCCTCGACCACGGAGAATCCATGCAGCCCCTGGACGTAAGCCTGATCACATATACCTATAATGACGGCCATTTTGTCGACGGCCTTCTGGATGAGATTCCCAGTTGGACGCATCGCCCCTCGGAAATAGTCATCTTCGACGACGGATCTTCCACTCCGTATTCTCCACCGTCCACCACCATCCCCACCCGGGTGTTTCGGCACGACACCAACCGCGGCATAACCGTGACAAAACATGAAGCCATCTCGGCAGGATCTTCCCCCTTCCTCCTGGCCATGGACTGCGACACCAGGATTTCGCCAAACTGGCTTGAAACCAATCTGGCGCACGTTCAGCAGTCGGATATCGGCATGGTTTCGGGCCCGGTCATCTACTTGTCTGGCAACGATCTCGTGTCCAGATTCCAGCGGTATTTCGGCGACAATCACAATCTGGAAATAACGGGACCAGTCGATTTCATCCCGGGAAACGCGTTTCTGATGCGCCGGGAAATCTGGGAACAGTGCGAAGGCATGGCGGGCCACCATCGCAACGTTTGCGAAGATCATTTCTTGTGTCAAAAGATCAGGCAACGGGGCATGAAATTGTGGATCGATGCCAAGGCCAGGGCACGACAAATCAGGCGCATCAATAGAATTGCGATGCTCAAGCGCTATTGGAAATGGTGCCATGCCCCCATCAAAAAAGAAGCGGAACAACAGCAGGACATCCCGAGGTATCTCCAGCACGCACTGATAACACCCCATGCCGACAGACTGAAATTTTCCATTGAACGTGAAGAGCTTTTGTTCATCTACATCGAGATGCTCTATGCCAGCTTCATTGTCCTGGACGTATTGGACCACTTGATTCTCAATAATCGCCAGGCATCCGTCCAGAAAGCCGCCTGGTGGTCCGAGCTTTCCAGTATCGTCAGGCAATACCCGCTCATGTACGCGCTTCTTCGTTCAGACCTGGCCCAACTGGGACAGACGCCGGTTCCGGGATGGGAGCCGAGTCAACGAAATCCATGGTCGCAAGCATTCGAAGCGTTGCGGGCGATAGAACCCAGCGGGGTATATGACTGGCTTAACAGGTCGGGAGTACCGTCCATGCTCGCCGAGGAAGAATCCTTGAACTATGATTTTTCATTTTACGAGGACGAACTCTTTTGCCCATCTACGCGCCGAAGCTGAGCAGCAAAACGCATCATCGGCGCGGCGCAAATAAAAACTTCCGCCGGGAAATTTCGCGGAATTCTGGCGGGAAGATCCCCAAAAAGGCAATCAGCGCTCGTTCATGGTGCAGACCCGGTTTCTCCCTCGCCCCTTGGCCCGGTACATGGCCTTGTCGGCCTCGTCGATGAGCCTGGCTCCCGCCTCGTCGGCCCACTTCCGTTTCAGCTCGGCCACGCCGATGGACACGGTGATCTTGATTCCCTTCTGCAACACCTGCCCGTTGTGATCGCGGATGATGAAGTTGTAGTCCTCGATGATGGTGCGTAGGTTTTCCGCGTCTTCCGCCGCCTCGGCAAGCCCGACACCGGGCAAGGCGACCACGAACTCCTCACCCCCGAAACGGGCGGGAAAAAAGCTGCGATTGGGCATGGTGCCGTACTTTTGCGCGTAGCCGGTCAGCTTGCTGGCCACGGTGACCAGGGCCTGATCCCCTATACGATGGCCGTAGGAATCGTTGAAATCCTTGAAATGATCGATGTCGAGAAAAAGGAGGCTCATGGGGTTGCCCGTGACCATGTATTCGAGCAGCGTCGTCTGATAGTAGCGGTCGAAGGCCCGGCGGTTGCTGAGCTTGGTCAGGGAGTCGGTATAGCTCATCTCGACCAGGTCCCGGGTGTCCTGCTCCATGTGCGTGAGCACCTTCTCGAAGGCCGCCTTGATGCCAAGCACGATATCTTCCAGGGCGTTCTGTTCGGTCACGGTATGGATGGTCGTCTCCCGCAGATCCCGGACCTCCTTGGTCCGCATGAGATTCTGGGAGCGCACATGCTCGATGAGGGCCACGGTCTCGCGGAAGGTCTCCTCCAGCTTCTTGTTCCAGGGCTGATAGAGGATCTGTTCCTTGCGGCGCACTACATCCTTGAACTTGGCGTCGGAAAAATCCCCGTCGCGCACGATGTTCATGACCAGGGTCTGCATCTGGCGCTTCTGGTCGGCTGAAAGAAAATCGTATTCCGAAATGGAGCGCATATAGAGAATGAGCGCGCCCCACTTGGAATTGGACGGCACTCCCGCCTTTATGAGTGAATTTACAACCTCGTGCGAACAAAAGAAGTTTTCCTGCTGCATGCTCATTGTTCGATCCATTTTGGTTGACTGCTCGCTCTATTCTCCGAAGGAGCGTCCGATCTCGAACGCCTGCCCCACATATTCGCCCACGGTGTGATAGGCCCTGGTCACTGGGGTGAATATGATCGGCATGACCTTGGCCGCGTCGGGATAGCCTTTCTCGTCGAGGACCTCCGCATCCGCCTTGACATCGACGATTTCTCCAATGAACTGGATATGCATGCCAAGCTCCACGGTGCGCAGCAAGGTGCACTCGAGCACCAGCGGAAATTCTCCCACATAGGGGGCGTCGACCAGTTCCGAACGCACCGGGGTCAAACCCGTGGCCGCGAACTTGTCCACATCTTTTCCCGATGCAATGCCAAAATAATCGGCTTGCGCCGCGAACGCGACCGAAGGCACGCTGATGGTGAACGCACGGCGCGCCAAGATGGATGCATAACTGTGACGGTCTTCACGCAGGGAGACGGTGATACATGGCGGCTTGGAACAGCATATTCCGCCCCAGGCAGCAGCCATGGCGTTGGCATTGCCTTTTTCATCATAGGAACCGACAATCCATAACGGCGCAGGCTGGGCCAGCGTTTTCGCACCAAGAGAAATTTTCATCACCATCTCCGTAATACAATAATATTCATCTTGCATTTTTCCTGCCACTTGTCAGACATTCTCATATGGTTATAAGAAGCATCCCGCAAGTCAAATGTCATCCTTCAACCGTTCACAACAGAGACTTCATGGACACCAAAGTCATACATATCGCCGGCGCGCGTCAGCATAACCTGAAGAACCTGACCCTGGACATCCCCCGCGACAAACTGGTCGTGGTCTGCGGCCCTTCCGGTTCGGGCAAGTCCACCCTGGCCTTCGACATCGTCTACGCCGAAGGGCAGAGACGCTATGTCGAATCCCTGTCCGCCTACGCCCGCCAGTTCCTGCCGCAAATGGACAAGCCGGCCATCGACCTCATCGAGGGACTGACCCCTGCCATATCCCTGGAACAGCAGACCCTGTCCAAGAACCCGCGTTCCACCGTGGCCACGGTCACGGAAATCTACGATTTTCTGCGCGTATTCTATGCCCGCCTCGGCACGCCCTGCTGCCCGGATTGCGGCGTGCCCATCGCGGCCCAGAGCAGCGACGAGATCATGGAGCGCATCCTCGGCCTGCCGGAAGGGACGAAATTCATGCTTCTGGCGCCCCTGATCGATCACAAGAAGGGCACCCACGCCGATCTCTTCAAGAAGCTCAAGACCCAGGGCTTTGTCCGCGCCAGAATCAACGGCGAGGTGACAAACCTCGATCCGGTCCCGGAACTGGCCAAAAACCTGAAACACAACATCGACCTGGTCGTGGATCGTCTGGTCTTGAAACCCGACATGCGCAAACGCCTGGCCGACTCCGTGGAACTGGGCCTCAAGTCCGGCGAGGGGCGCATCATCGTCTCCATCATCGGCGGCGAAGACATCTTCTTCTCCACTGACGCCGTTTGCCCCAAATGCAACATCAGCCTGCCCAAGCCGAGCCCCCAGCTCTTCTCTTTCAACAGCCCGCAGGGAGCCTGCCCGCACTGCTCGGGACTGGGAGCCGTCGAATACTACGAACCGCTGCTGCTCGCTCCCAACGGAGGGCTGTCCCTGCGCCAGGGCGCCATCCTGCCCTGGAAGGGGCGGGCTTTCGAGCGTCACGTCCAGGACCTGAAGGAACTGGGGCTCAAACACGGCTTTGCCCTGGACACACCGCTGCATGACTTCACGCCCGAGGCCCGGCACGCCCTGTTCCACGGGGACGCTGCGTGGCCGGGGGTGATCCATTTTCTCGAACAGGGCGGAGGTCTCGGACATATCTGGCGCGACGAACTGTCCCGCTACCGTCAGACCATGGCCTGCCCGTCCTGCCACGGAGCACGCCTGCGGCCCGAATCCCTGGCCGTGCGCATCGACGGCCTGAACATTTTCGACTTCTGCTCGCTGCCCATCACCCGGGCCCTGAGCTGGCTGCAAGGCCTGCACTTCTCCGGCGTGAATGTGGAGATCAGCACCCCGCTCCTGAAGGAACTTCGGCACCGGCTTGAATTTCTGGTCAACGTCGGGCTCGACTACATCAACCTGGCCCGGAACATGACCACCCTGTCCGGCGGCGAGGCCCAGCGCATCCGCCTGGCCGGACAGCTCGGCTCGGGGCTGGTCGGGGTGACCTACGTTCTGGACGAGCCGAGCATCGGCCTGCACCCCCGCGACAACCAACGCCTCATCAACACCCTGCGCCAGCTTCAGGGGCGCGGCAACACGGTGCTCGTGGTCGAACACGACGAGCCGACCATCCGCGCCGCCGATCACGTGCTGGAACTGGGCCCCGGTTCGGGCTTTCTGGGCGGGGAGCTGGTCTTTTCCGGATCTCCCGAGGATTTGGTGGGAAAATCAAAAAGCCTGACCGGCAAATACCTGCGCGGCGAACTGCGCATCGCAAGGCCCGCCAAACGCAGGACCTCGGACCGGGCCATCACCCTGCGCGGCGTGACCACGAACAACCTGCGCGGCATCGACGCCCGCTTTCCGCTGGGCACCCTGGTCTGCATCACCGGAGTCTCCGGCTCGGGCAAAAGCTCGCTGGTCATGGACTCGCTCTACAAGCATCTGGCCCTGGCCCAGGGGCTCAAGGTGGACAACCCCGGCACCATCGGCGGCATCGAAGGCGCCGGAGCCGTGGAAAAAATCATTTCCATCGACCAGAGCCCCATCGGCCGCACCCCACGCTCCAACCCGGCCACCTACACCAAGATCTTCGACGAAATCCGGGCCATCTTCGCCGGAAGCAAGGACGCCAAGAAGCGCGGCTACAACGTCGGCAGGTTCAGCTTCAACGTGCGCGGCGGCCGCTGCGAAGCCTGTCAGGGCGACGGACAAATCCGGGTCGAGATGCATTTTCTGCCCGACGTCTTCGTGACCTGCGAGGTCTGCGGAGGCAGGCGCTACAACCGCGAGACCCTGGACATCCTGTACCGCGACAAGTCCATTGCCGACGTGCTTGAAATGACCGTGAGACAGGCGCGGCAATTCTTCGCCAACCATTCGGCCCTGGAACGCAAACTCGGCGTGCTGGAGGAGGTGGGCCTTGAGTACATCCGTCTGGGCCAGCCCGCGACGACCCTGTCCGGCGGCGAGGCCCAACGCATCAAGATCTCGCGCGAGCTCGGCAAACGCAGCCTGCCGGGGACGCTGTACATCCTTGATGAACCGACCACCGGCCTGCACATGCACGAGGTCGGCAAGCTCATCTCCGTACTGCACACCCTGGTCGACAAGGGAGCCTCGGTCATTGTCATCGAACACAATCTCGACGTGGTCGCCGCCTCGGACCATGTCATCGATCTTGGGCCCGGCGGGGGAGAAAACGGAGGCCTCATCGTGGCCGAGGGCACGCCGGAGGACCTCACAAACAACCCCGGCTCGGTCACGGGGCCTTTCCTGGAGCTGTAAAGCCTGACCGGGAAGGCCATGCCAGGCGCAGGTCATGGAGCAGCCTGCACGGGCCTCAATCGACACGCCGCAAAATCAGAGCGCATCGCCACGAAAACAGAACGGGCGGCCGGGGAAATCCCAGGCCGCCCGTTCTGTTTCAATTCGAAAGAAATCAGTATCTTGACGTCAGATGTGCATAGGCCTGCATCAGATAGTTCTGCACATAGTCGGTCACCCCTTCCTCCAGCGGCCTGAAGTTCACATCGCAGCCGCGACCGGCGAGCTTGGTCAGGTCGGCGCAGGTGTAGTACTGATATTTGCCGCGCAGGTTGTCCGGCATGTCCACGTATTCGATCTGCGGTTCCCGTCCCATGGCCGCGAACACGCCTCGCGCCAGATCGTTCCAGGTCCGGGCCTGTCCGGTGCCTACGTTGAAAATGCCTCCCACGTCCGGATTCTTGATCAGCCAGTCGATGACCTGCACGCAATCCTTGATGTAGACGAAGTCCCGGCGCTGCTCGCCATCGGCGTATTCCTCGCGGTAGGACTTGAAGAGCTTCAGCTTCCCGGTCTGGCGGATCTGGGTGAAGGCCTTGCAGACCACGGAGCGCATGTCGTCCTTGTGGTATTCGTTGGGGCCGAAGACATTGAAGAATTTGAGCCCGGCCATCTGGTCCAGCAGCCCGTCGCCCTTGAGCCAGAGGTCGAAAAGATGCTTGGAATAGCCGTACATGTTGAGCGGATGCAGGCCTTCCATAGCGGTATCCGAGTCGTCGAAGCCACGGCTGCCGTCGCCATAGGTGGCGGCGGAGCTGGCATAGATGAAGCGCGCATTGCGCTCCTGGGCGAAGCGGCACATGGCCTTGGAATATTCCAGATTGTTGCGGATGAGATAGTCGCAGTCGGCTTCCGTGGTCGCGGAGCAGGCGCCCATGTGGATCACGGCCTCGATCCGGCCTTCCATATACCTGGTGTTGAGCAAATCCAGGAATTTGTCTTTCTGGATATAACGGTGATAGGCCAGCCCGACCAGATTGCGCCATTTGTTCGTGGATGCCAGGTTGTCGACCACGACGATGTCCCTGTATCCCTGTCGGTTCAATTCCCAAACCATGGCGCTGCCGATGAAGCCCGCGCCGCCGGTGATTATGATCATAAATCCCCCTTCAAATCTTCTTCACCCGCCCCTAGCCCGAAACCCCTGCCGGGGCAAGACGCCCTGCATCCAGACGGCGAGGATTCCCGCTGCCAAAAGCCGGGGCCGCTGCAAAAATGCCGGGCAACCGGGCCTTGGTTTTTGCCGGGTCTTTGGCTAGAGTGTCTTCTTTTCACCCCATGCTACAGGAGCTCCCCATGCTAGCCATCCTTGACTACAAGGCCGGCAATCTGACCAGTGTCAAGCGCGCACTCGATTATCTCTCCATCCCGTGCACCATCACCGCCGACGCTCACGCCATCGCGGACTGCCAGGGCCTCATCTTCCCCGGCGTCGGCGCCGCCGGTTCGGCCATGGCCAATCTGCACCAATCCGGCCTGCGCGACGTCATGGCCCGGGAAATCGCGGCCGGCAAACCGCTTCTGGGCATTTGCCTGGGCTGCCAGATCCTGCTCGAATACAGCCCGGAGAACGACACCAAGACCCTCGGCCTCATTCCCGGTCGCTGCGACATCTTCACCCCGGACCTGACCGAAGAAGACGGTACGCCCATCAGCATCCCGCACATGGGCTGGAACACCGTGAACACCAAAAAGCCGTGCCCGCTCTTCAACGGCATCTCCCCCGAGAGCGAATTCTATTTCGTGCACAGCTACTACCCGAATCCGGCTCCGGAGTTCGTCATCGCCACCACGTATTACGGCCGGGAATTCTGTTCCGTACATGGCCGCGACGGCCTGTGGTCGGCCCAGTTCCACCCGGAGAAGAGCGGACGGCCGGGCCTGAAGATGCTTTCAAACTTTTACGATTACTGCAGGGAGGCGGCCAATGCTCAGTAAACGCATCATTCCCTGCCTCGATGTCCGGAACGGCAAGCTGACCAAGGGCATCAAATTCGAGGGCAACATCGACATCGGCGACCCCGTTGAGACCGCTCGGCGCTACTACGAGGAAGGCGCGGACGAGATCGTCTTCTACGACATCACGGCCTCGCACGAGGGCCGGGGCATCATGCTCAAGGTCGTGGAGAACGTAGCCTCCCAGATCTTCATTCCCTTCTCCGTGGGCGGAGGCATCTCCACCGTGGCCGACATGCGCGACGTGCTCCTGGCCGGAGCCGAAAAGATCTCCGTCAACTCGGCGGCGGTCAAAACCCCCCACATCATCTCCGAAGGCGCGGCGGCCTTCGGCTCCCAGTGCATCGTCGTGGGCATGGACGTGCTGCGCGTAGCGAAAAGCGAAGCCATCCCCTCGGGCTACGAGATCGTCATCCACGGCGGCCGCAAGCACATGGGCATCGACGCCCTGTGGTGGGCCAAAGAGGTGGAACGCCTGGGCGCGGGCGAACTGTGCATCAACTCCATCGACGCCGACGGCACCAAGGACGGCTATGAGCTGACCCTGACCCGCCTCATCGCGGACAACGTGCGCATCCCGATCATCGCCTCGGGCGGGGCGGGCAATCCCCAGCACATGGTCGACGCCGTGACAAAGGGACGCGCCTCGGCCGCGCTCATCGCCTCCATCGTGCATTACGGCGAATATACCGTCACGGACCTCAAGAACCACATGGCCGAAAAAGGGGTCAAGGTCCGCCGGATCTGGTGACCTTGGAGTGTCCTCAAAACACGAAAGCCTCCGCGTTCAAAGCGGGGGCTTTCGTGTTTTGAGGGGAAAAAGGCAGGCCTGACATCCGCAGGAAGCAACGTTATCCGTTTTCCGTGGTGGAAGCACGCCTCAGCTTGGCGATGGCGTTAACCAGATCGGTCATGCCAACCGGCTTGGGCAGGTAATCGTCCATTCCCGCCTCCAGAAACGACTCGCGATCCCCGCTCATGGCGTGAGCGGTCAGGGCGATTATAGGGATGTTTTTCTTTGGACCGGACAAGGCGCGAATTTTCCTGGTCGCTTCGACACCGCTCATGACCGGCATCTGCACATCCATGAGAATGCAGTCAAAATCTCCTGTCAGCAGCAAATCAAGTACCTCCTGGCCATTGCAAGCAAGCGCGACCTCATGCCCGGACCTTTCGAGCAGAGTTCGCATGGCCAGTTGGTTGATGGCCTCGTCCTCGGCCAACAGAATGCGCAGAGGCCGTCCCGCGCCAGTCTCCACAACTTCCGCATAAGTTTCCGCGAGCGGGCAATATTCACTGGCGGCGCGCAGGGGCAGTGTGACGCGCACGGACGTTCCCGTTCCGGCGGCGCTCTTGACCTCGATGCTTCCATGCATGAGTTCCACCAGTCGGCGAACAATGGTCAGGCCAAGCCCGGCGCCTTCGTATCTGCGGGTGTGGGAACCCTCCACCTGCCTGAACGGCTCGAACACACCAGAGAGCATCTGCTCAGGGATGCCCACACCCGTGTCGGCAACATGCATGCTGACGCCCCCCGACAGGCAAGGGTCTGCGTGCAGAGGGGACAATTCGACTGTCACGCCCCCCTGATCCGTATATTTCAAGGCATTGCCGACCAGATTGAACAGAATTTGACGCACCCGCGCCTCATCGCCGACGAGTTGCGCTGACAGGCCTGGATGAATGACGCAATCGAGCGAAAGCCCTTTCTCACGCGCAGGGATCGCAAACAGCTCCACGACCGAATCGACAAGCTCGGGCACACTGAACGGGGCCTCAAGGATGCTCATCTTCCCGGCCTCGATCCTGGAGATGTCCAGGATGTCGGTCAGCAGCCGCGTCAGGCGAATGGCTGAAGTGATGGATAGGTCCACGAACCGCCTCTGCTCCGGGTCCAGGCTGGTCTGCCGCAAAAGCTGCATCATGCCTTGAATGCCGTTGAGCGGAGTGCGGATTTCATGGCTCATGTTGGCCAGAAATTCCGTCTTGACCGTGTTGGCGGCTTCGGCGGCTTCCTTGGCGTCCAGCAAGGCCGCCTCGGCCATTTTGCGCTCCGTGATATCGATCTCGACCCCGTCCCAGACCACGCGATCAGCGGACAGCATGCGTGGAGCCGAGGCCAGATGGCTCCAGCGCACAGTTCCCGACGGCAGGCGGAATCGAACTTCGGCCTGAAAAAGCGACCGGGCCGATTCGGCCTGAGCCTGACGTTTGGACAAGAACGCCCGGTCCTCGGGCTCGACCTGCGCGTAGATGACCGAAGCATCATCCATCACCTCCTGCACGCTCACCTCATGCAGAAGTTCGACGCCCGCGCTAACGTACGAAAATCGCCGATGTCCGCCACCAAGGTCGGTCTCCAGCTGATAGACGAGCCCGCCGGGCAGATTGTCGCTGAGCGTCCGCAGTCGTTCCTCGCTTTCCCGCAAGGCCTCCTCGGCCCGCTTGCGCGCGGTGACGTCGCGGTAGATTGATTGATAGGTCCCGTCCGGCATCATCTTGCTGCGCATCTCGACATGAAGTTCGGACCCGTCCGCTCGCAGCAGTGTGCGCTCTCTTTGCACAATCTCGCCCTTCTCCAGCAAATTGAAGCTCAGAGGCGCTTTCGCCAGGCTCTCAGGCTTGAACGGAAGACCGCTGACATGCTTGCCGAGCAGGTCCGAGCGTTTCAGGCCGAGAAGATCGCACATGCATTCGTTGGCGCCGATGATCACGCCCTCATGAGAGCCAAGGAGAATTCCGTCCACGGCCAGTTCGACCAGGGTCCGATACCGGGCTTCGCTTTCGCCGAGAGCCGCCTCGGCTCGTTGCCGCTCGCCCAGCTCCTGCTGCATTGCCTGCATGGTATCGGACAGCTGCAGGGCCATCCGATTGAAGGAGCGGGTCAGGCTTTGGACCTCTGAAAACCGGGAGGACTCATTTATCCTTTCCAGGCCCCCACCTTCGGCCAATCGTCCGGCCGCGGCGTCAAGCCTTGAGATGGGACTGACGATACGGCGAGCCAGCAGGGCCCCGACGAACAACGCCAAAATGAGAACCCCCGGAATCAAGATCATGCTGACGCGGGCATTTTCCCCGATTTTGGCCATGAAATCCGCTTCCGGAACCACGACGACGATGAGCCAGTCAATGCCCAGAGGATCGCGAAGCGGAGAGGCCGTCATCAGAATTTTCCGGCCCCGGTCGGTAAAATCAAGGTGGTGCTCCGCGTCGATCCGATCAAGCGCGCCGAATTTGGAGGTCAGGGTTTGCACCGCGCCGCGCACCAGCGGGTCCCGGCTATGCACACCCCAAAGACGTCGGCTTGGATTGCCGTCTCTGCCCGGTATGAAGAGCGGTTCCGTGCCCGAACCGGCCACCATCAGGCCCGAGCGCTCCACGATGAAAGCCTTTCCGGCGCTGCCAATGCGCAGCCGTTGCAAAAAGGCGGTGAGCTGGGACAAGAAAACATCCACGGACACCACGCCAATCGTCCGACCCCGATCGTCAAACACCGGGCGGCTGGCGGCAAGGGCCAGATCCTGGCCGGTAAAAAGCACATAGACATCGCTCCAGACCGGCCCTTCCGCGAGCAGGGCCTTGGCATACCACGGGCGCGTCCGCGCATCGAAGCTGGTCACACTGGCCATTTCCTCGCCCTGGTTGCCAAGTGAATCCATGGCAAACTTACGAAAAACACCGGCCTTGAAATCGTCTGTGCGGATGGAATACTTGAAGCCATGCTCCGGATCCCGGCCACTGTTGGCAAGGCCACCCTGAACATTTCCGAAATAGATGCTCGACACGGAAGGAAAAAGATCCACCTGCTCGGCAAACCTCGCAACCAGCTGCTCGGGATCGGCGGCGGACACGAGCCCGCCTTGCAGGGCCCGCGCGTTGCCACGATTTATTTCATGGGGCAGTCGAAGAAAGTCCAGCAGATGCTCGAAAATACGATGGGAAACTTCCTTGCGCAGCTGCAGGCCGACATCCCCGACCGCCTCACGGCTCCCGGTGAATGAAACCCAGCTGATCAGGATGGTGGAAAAAAGAATGACGCAGACCAGAAGCAACGGGATCGAGGTGCGAAGAGAAATGCCGCCGCCAAAAAATCTCATGCGAAATGCTCGCTTCGGTCACGCCGCCAGGCATGTCCGACCGGCGCTACAGGCCCAAGGTTCGAACCCACGCCGGCTGCATGGCCAGTGTCGCGCAACGTGCAAGGAGAGTCGTGATTCATGGACAGCTTGTATGACAGGAGTTCAGACTCTGGCAAGACAGCCTTCAAGCGTCCAACCCATAACGGCCGGAGGCCAACACACCATGCAAACGTGACTCGTCCGGAACATGGGCGGAAAAAAGGCTGAACACCATGTGAACAGCCTTTTTTCATTGACGCAGCAGATCGCCGCTTTTCAACGCCCTGCTAAGAACGCGCGACAGGCCCCAGCGGAAGTACCGTGCGACCGTAAACCTCGTTCAAAACCTGCGCGATGGCCGTGTAAAAAGCGGAGAAGCCGCACAGAATGCCTACGTATCCGCCAATGACCTTGTACGCCGCGATGTGGGTCAAGTCGCCTATGGCCAAAAGCCAAAACAGGGCGACCAGGGTGCCGAAGACGACCTGTAGGGCCCGGCTCAGACGGAAGGTTCCGATGAACATGCCGAAAGTGAAAAGCCCCCAGATGGCCAGATAAAAGCCCATGGCGGTTTCATCGGCCTTTTCGGCCAGCCCCAGGGCGGGCAGGGTCCAGATGGCCACGAGCGAGAGCCAGAAGGAACCGTAGGCGGTAAAGGCGGTCAGGCCGAATGTGTTGTTTTTCTTGGATTCGAGGATACCGGCGATGATCTGGGCAATGCCGCCCACGAAAATGCCCATGCCCAAAATCATGGAGTTGTTGGGATACAGACCCGCATTGTGGATGTTGAGCAAAATTGTGGTCAGCCCGAAACCCACCAGTCCCAGCGGAGCAGGATTGGCGGAAGTGTCCTTGATGCGCATTTCAGAGTTCACGAATAATCCTTGTTTGTTATAAAAAAATTACGTCCCGTTGTCGGAGTGAGACAGGCCTTGGTTGCAAAAAAACGCGCTCTGGAAATCCAAAACGCGCAATAATAATCTTTCGGGAGTGGAGATGCTACTCGGCGTTGAACTCGCCGCTTTTTCCACCGCTCTTGTGCGTAAGCCTGCAATCCGTGATCAGAATGTCGCGCTGCACGGCCTTGCACATGTCGTAGATGGTCATGGCCGCGACCTGGGCGGCCATGAGCGCTTCCATTTCCACGCCCGTGGGTCCGGTGGTCCGCGCCTCGGCCTCGATCTCTATGGCCAGATCGGCAGGCACGGGCGTGAGCTTCACGTCGACCTTGGAAAGCAAAATTGGGTGACACATGGGAATGAGCTCCCAGGTACGCTTGGCGGCCATGATTCCGGCCACCTTGGCCGTGGTCAGCACGTCACCCTTGGGCAGGGCGTTTCTGGTCAAAAGGTCGAAGGTGCGTGCGTTGAGCAGAACACGTGTCCGCACCACCGCCCGGCGTCTGGTATCCGCCTTGTCGCCCACGTCCACCATGACCACGTTTCCGGCCTCGTCGATATGCGTCAACCTCTCGTCCATGCTCCCCTCCGCAAAAGAAAAGGCCGGAAACATGCGCTTCCGGCCTGCTCGGTTCATGTGTAAAGATCAGTCGCCCATGGCTTTCTTGAAGAAATCCTTGACCTTGTTCAGGGGGCGGCTCTCTTCGAGTTTGTCGAACTCGCGCAGCAATTCTTCCTGCTTCTTGGTCACCTTGGTCGGGATGCGCACGGAAACCTCAACCAGCAGGTCTCCTTTCTGGGTGCTGCCCAGATGCGGCAAACCCATGCCCTTGATGCGCAGAATCTTGCCGGACTGCGTACCCTTGGGAATTTCCAGGGTCACGGGCTCGTCAAGGGTAGGCACCTCGATCTTGGCGCCAAGGATGGCCTGCACGATGGAGATGTCGGCCACGATGACCAGATCCTGGCCCCGGCGAGTGAATATTTTGTCTTCCTCGACATAGATGACCACATACAGATCGCCGTGCGGGCCACCGAAATCACCCGGCTCGCCCTCGCCGCGCAGACGCAGGCGGCTGCCGTTGTCCACGCCTCCAGGAATGCGCACCTTGAGGCTCTTGTTGACCTGCACAATGCCCTGACCGCGACATTTGGCGCAGGGATGGGTGACGACCTTGCCTTCGCCCCGGCAGACCGGACAGGGTACGGAAATCCTGAAAAAGCCCTGGCTCTGGGTCACCTGGCCCTGGCCACGACAATGCTGGCAGGTCTCGGCCGTGTGTCCGGGAGCGGAGCCCGAACCGGAACAGTCGGAACAGACTTCCTTCTTGGGGATGTTGAGGTCGACCTCCGTACCCTTGGCCGCGTCGCGAAATGAAACGGTCAGGTTGTAGCGCAGATCAGCCCCGGCACGGGGACGTCTGCGGCCGCCGGCGGCAGCGCCGAAGCCGAAGAAATCCCCGAAAATATCCCCGAAAGCACTGAACACGTCTTCAGAGGAATGGAAATGGTCTCCAAACCCCTGGCCATTCATGCCGGCGTGCCCGAAACGGTCGTACTGGGCGCGCTTGCTCGCGTCCCCAAGCACCTCGTAGGCTTCCGCGGCTTCCTTGAACTTGTCTTCCGCCTCCGGATTGTCGGGGTTGCGATCCGGGTGGAATTGCAACGCCATCTTGCGGTAGGCACTCTTGATTTCATCCGCCGAGGCGTCGCGGCCTACACCGAGCACATCGTAATAATCACGCTTGTCAGCCATTATTCATCCTGATCGTCAGCTTCAAAACTCAAATCCTCGACGCGCTCCACGTCGGGCAGAACCTTTCCTTCGGCAATTTCCCTGAGGGCGGTCACGATCTCCTTGTTTTTGCTTGCTACAAGGGGCTCGTATCCTTCATGATATTGCTTGACCCGCTTAATGGCCATCTGCACGATCAGAAATCTGTTGTTGACCTTCTCCAAGCAATCTTCAACGGTAATTCTGGCCATTGCACCTCCGAAAAAATGTATATGAATGTGTGAATAAACGACAAAAAGTCCCGGCCCCTAAAAAGTCGAGTCGGGAATAACATTTCACGCTACGCATAACCCCAGGACACTGTCAACTCACAATTCACAGGAGAGCAGCCTGGGCCCTTTACACGGCCCGAAGCGCTTTGTACTGACCTGCGCTTCTGATGGGTCATAATACCCGCGCAGGATCTGTCAAATCCTCACGCGCGGGCCGACCCCGCGACACTTCAGCCCAAGGACGAGCAACATGGCCCAGTGGGGAAGACTCAAATACGCACAGCAGTTCTGTCTTGGACAGACCGGAAAGATCATGCAGCAGGCAGGCATGGCCTGGCCCGGAGCGCGCATCGGGCTGGCCGTTTCCGGAGGCATGGACAGCTGGGTCATGCTTCAGGTCATGATCATGCGCCAGCGCATCATCCCCTTCCCCGTCGAACTGTTTGTCATCCATCTGAATCCCGGCTTTGACGAAACGAGCCATGCACCCCTGGCGGAGTGGATGCGCACGAACGGCGTGGCGGGACATCTTGAGACCACCGATTTCGGGCCCAGGGCGCACTCTCCGGAAAACCGCAAGAAATCACCCTGCTTTTTCTGCGCGTGGCATCGGCGCAAACGCCTCTTCGACCTCTGCAGGGAGTACAACCTGACCCACCTCGCCCTCGGGCACAACACCGACGATCTGGTCTCGACCTTCTTCATGAACATGCTGAAAACAGGCAAGATCTACGGTCTGGTCCCCAAGGAGAGCTATTTCGGCGGCAGACTGACCCTCATCCGCCCCTTGCTCCTGCTGGACAAGGCCACCATAACCCAGGCGTGCAGGCAGTGGAAGCTCCCGGTCTGGGAGAACGACTGCCCCTCCAAGGACAAGACTGCCCGCAGCCAGACCCTGAATCAGGCCCTGGCGCTATGCGAAGGCGACAAGCGCATCCGCACCAACATGTTCAACGCCCTGCGCCGCTGGCAGCTCGAGTCTTGGCCCGGCATGATCTGAAATGGCCCGGCCTTGTGCCGGAAGCCAACACCCGACGTTGAAGCCGAACGCGGATTTTTTTCTGGTCCGCGTTTTGCTTTAGCCCCTCCATGGATCTCTTCTCCCTCGACCCCGCAGTCATCTTGACCTTCATCTTTGCGCTGATGCGCATAAGCCTCATTCTTTTCATGATGCCTTTTTTTGGCGGCGCAGTCCTGCCCGCCACGGTCAAAGCCGCGCTCTGCCTGACCCTGACCCTGGCCCTGTGGCCAAGACTTCCCCTGGCAGGAGTCCAGATGCCGGGCCATCCCTTCGCCCTTGCGGTCATGCTGGGCGCGGAGTTGCTGCTGGGCCTCATCCTGGGCATGGTCATCCGCTTCGTCTTTGCCGCCATCCAGACCGGCGGACAGCTCATCGGCTTCCAGATGGGCTTTGCCATGGTCAACGTCGTGGACCCCGATTCCGGCGCTTCCGAGGCGGTCACGGCCCACTTCATGTACATGGTCAGTTTGCTGACGTTCCTGGCCATCAACGGGCATCTGTATTTGCTGAGCGGCTTGATGAAAAGTTTTGACCTGCTCCCGCCCGGCTCCATTCTCATTTCCTCCCGGCTGACGGACCAGATATTCGTCCTGTCGGGTCAGATTTTTGTCCTGGCCATACAGATCGGCGCGCCGGTCATTGCCGCCATCCTCCTTGTGGATCTGGCCCTGGCCCTTATTTCCCGTGCGTCTCCGCAGATGAACGTGCTCATTATCGGCTTCCCGATCAAGATCGCCGTCGGCTTCCTGTTTATGGGCATCATCTTCGAAATCATCAGCCTGCACATGGAGGGATTCGTGTCCCGCATGCCGCTGCTCTTCACCCAACTCATCGGCGCGATGCGCTAGGCAACCATGGCACAGAACGATCCGAGTCGCACCGAAAACGCCACCCCCAAACGACGCAACAAGGCGCGTGGCGAGGGGAATGTCCCCAAAAGCCAGGAGCTGCCCAAGCCCCTGACCCTGCTCTTCGGCCTGCTCATGCTGCAACTCTACATCGGCACCATCCGCACCGAAATCGAAAATCTGATGCAATGGTTCTTCACGGAAGGGTTCGTTTTCGAGCTGACTCCGGGATCGATTCTCACCCTGTTTCAGACCTGCCTTTACAGCATTTCAGTAATGGTCCTGCCGATCATGCTCGTCATCGCTGTCGCCGCCTTCATCACCGTCCGGCTACAGGTCGGACAGCTCTGGGCGCCAAAGGTCTTCAAGCCGAAATTCCAGATGTTCAATGTCTGGTCCGGCCTCAAAAAACTCTTCAGCAAGGATGCCCTGGTCCGCCTGGTCAAAAGCATCTTCATGGCGGCGGCCGTGGCCCTTGGCCCGTACATCGTCATCAAGCAGGCCTTCGGGGAAGTCATTCCGCTCTTTTACCAGCCCGCCGAAAGCATCGCCGCATATGTGCTCAACGCCGGGCAGACCATGTTCTATTACGCGCTCACCCCCATGATCCTGATCGGCATCGCGGACCTTCTCTATACCCGCTGGGACTACGAGGAGAACCTGAAAATGACCAAGGGCGAAGTCAAGGACGAACGCAAGCAGGCTGAGGGCGATCCGGCCATCAAGAACAAGCAGAAGCAAAAAATGATGGCGGTCATGATGCGGCGCATGATGCAGGATGTGCCCAAGGCCGACGTGGTCATCACCAACCCCACCCATCTGGCCATCGCCATCCGCTACAACGCCATGGAAGCTCCGGCCCCCATGGTCCTGGCCAAGGGCGCCGGAGCCGTTGCCCAGCGCATCAAGGACATCGCCCGGGAGAACAATGTGCCCATTCGTGAAAACAAGCCCCTGGCACGCGCCTTGTATAAGGTGATCGAAGTCGGAGACACGATTCCCGAAGAATTCTACCAGGCAGTGGCCGCCATCCTGGCCCAGATTTACAAAACCAAACATAATCCGCGCTGAGCATCAGCGGCAAGGACGTCAAAATAATGGCTACACGCACCGAGGCCATGACCATCAACTACAAACGCTTTACCCGCCAGGGAGACATCCTGCTGGCCGGTGGCGTTGTCATGACCCTCTTTGTCATGCTGGTGCCATTGCCGACCATCATCCTTGACATACTCCTGGCTTTTTCCATTTCCTTCTCCCTGGTCATCCTCATCACCTCGATGTTCATGACCTCGCCCCTGGAATTCTCGATCTTCCCGTCGGTCCTGCTCGTGACCACGCTGCTGCGCCTTGCGCTCAATGTGGCCTCGACCAGGCTCATCCTGCTCCATGGAGACCAGGGCACCTCGGCGGCGGGCAAGGTCATCGAAGCTTTCGGGCAGTTCGTGGTCGGAGGCAATTTTGCCATCGGCGCGGTCATTTTCCTGATCCTCTTCATCCTGAACAAGACCGTCATCGTGGCCGGCACGACCCGCATCGCAGAGGTCGCGGCCCGCTTCACCCTTGACGCCATGCCCGGCAAGCAGATGGCCATCGAGGCCGACCTGAACGCCGGACTCATCGACGAACAGCAGGCCATCAAGCAGCGCGAAAACCTGCGCCGGGAAGCGGATTTCTACGGAGCCATGGACGGCGCGGGCAAGTTCGTCTCCGGAGACGTCAACGCGGGCATGTTCATCACCTTCATCAATATCGTGGGCGGCATCTTCATCGGCGTGCTGCAAAAAGACATGAGCTGGATGGAAGCGGCCCAGACCTTCTCCCTGCTGACCATTGGCGACGGCCTGGTCTCGACCATCCCGTCGCTCATCACCTCCACTTCGGCCGGCCTCATTGTCAGCCGGGCAGCGGCCGAAGCGCGCATGGGCGAGGAATTCATCGGCCAGTTGACCAACCATCCCAAGGCTCTCAGACTGGTCTCCGGCGTACTCCTGCTCTTCGCCATAGTCCCGGGCATGCCGACCGTGGCCTTCATGACCCTCTCCCTGGTCCTCTTCATGGTGGCGCTGTTCGCCGACCGCATCAAGGCCGAAAACAAGTTGCCGGAAACCGGAAAAAAGAAGAAAGGCTCCGCACCCGACAGTCCGGAAGAAGTGCAGGCCCTGCTCCCGCTCGACATCATGGAACTGGAGGTGGGCTATGGCCTCATCCCGCTGGTGGACGAAGACCAGAACGGCAATCTTTTGGCCCGCATCCGCTCCATTCGCCGCCAGTTCGCCCTGGACATGGGCGTCATCGTGCCGTCCCTGCATCTGCGCGACAACCTGCAGCTCAAGCCCGGCGAATACGTGGTCCAAATCAAGGGCAACCGGGTGGCTTCGGCGGAAATCATGATCGACCATTTCCTGGCCATGGACCCCGGCGACGCGCGCCACGCCATCAAGGGTATCGAGACCCTGGAGCCGGCCTTCAATCTCCCGGCGCTGTGGATTCCCGACGCCAAGAAGGACGAGGCCGTCATGGCCGGCTACACCGTGGTAGATCCGTCCACGGTCATCGCCACGCACCTGACCGAGGTCTTCAAGCAGAACCTGCATGAATTCCTGGGCCGTCAGGAAGTCCAGGCCCTGCTGGACAACCTGTCCCAGCGCGCGCCCAAGGTCGTTGAAGAGCTGGTGCCGGGCGTCCTGTCCCTCGGCGTCCTGCAGAAGGTCCTGCAGAACCTGGTGCGCGAAAACGTGTCCATCCGCGACCTTCTGTCCATCGTGGAATGCCTGGCCGATTACGGTCATTCCTCGAAGGATGCGGATCAGTTGACGGAGTTCGTGCGCCAGCGCCTGTCCCGCACCATCATCAAGCCGTACCTGGGGACGGGCAACCTGCTGCCCATCATCTCCCTGTCACCGACGATAGAGAACACGTTCCAGGAGAGCATCAAGCGCACGGACAACGGATCCTATCTGGCCATGGAACCGGGGCTTGCGCACAAGATCATCCAGGCCATCAACAAGGCCGCGGAAAAAGGCATCGTGGCCGAGGGACAGCCCGTGCTGCTGACCTCCCCGCTCATACGCCAGCACCTGTCCCAGCTTCTGGCCCGTTTTTTGCCAACCATGCCTGTCATCTCGCAGGCGGAAATACCGGCGGACATCAGACTTGAATCCGTAGCCATGGTGGAAATCTAAGATGCAGGTCAAAACATTCAGCGGAAGAAGCACCTCGGAAATCATGGCCCGGATCAAGAGCGAACTTGGTCCCGACGCCATCATCCTGAGCAACCAGAAACAGACCCGCAAAGGCGTCACCTGCTACGAGATCATGGCCGCCCTTGACATGCCGCAGGAACAGGCCTCGCCAGCGGAGTCCGTCATGCCTCTGGCCCAGAACGATGCCAGTTGCCTGCGCGAGGAATGGTCCAGGCTGCGCAAGCAGCTCATGGCCGTCCTGAAGCCGCAGATGGACATGCAGCTTTTGACACCGCGCCAGCAGCTGGTTTTCGAATATCTGGAACGGGAGGGCGTGAAGGAGGATGTACTGATCGATCTGTGGGAAAAATTCCGCCACGCGCCCGATGCGCCCACCCTGTCAGTCATGAACGGCATGGTCAGCCTCAGCCCCTGGTTCGATACGGACTGGACGCACAAGTTTCACCTGCTGACCGGCCCCTTCGGCAGCGGCAAGACCAGCACCACCCTGAGGCTGGCCCTGTCCCTGAAAAAAATGCGCCCAAAGGCGCGCATCCTGGTGGTCAACGCCGATCGCTCCCAGGGCAAGGGGCGGCTCTACCTCCGCCATTACACGGAGCTCTCGGGCCTGTCCTATCGGGAGCTCGACAACTCCGCCCAATGGGAGAGCCTTGAGCGCGACGCCAGATCTCATGACCTCGTCCTGCTTGACCTGCCGGGCCTGCCCGCCCATCAGCAGCTTGACTCCTGGCTGCAGGAGGTTTCCGGAGGGAAGCTTCCGGCCTGCCATGTGCATCTGGTGCTGAGCCCGCTTTTCGCTCCCCCGCAGATGGATGCGTTCGTGTCCAGATTCCGCTCCGCCTCCGCGTCCAGCATTATCTGGACGAAGCTTGATGAAGCCTGTAATTATGGGGAAATAATCAATCAGGCCAACAACACCGGTCTGCCGATCTCTCTTTTTTCCATGGGGCCGGATCTGAAGAACTCGCTGGCCCAACCCAAGGATCAGGATGTCTGGAAACTCTTGCTGCGACACGAACTGCCGCAAGCAACCAACTAAACTTTTTTTATCCCGGACACAGCATGAGCTCCTCTCTCCCCATTGTACTCTCGGTCACCTCCGGCAAGGGAGGCGTCGGCAAAACGAACGTTTCCGTCAATCTCGCCCTGTGCCTGAGCAAGCTCGGCAAGCGATGCGTCATACTTGACGCGGACCTCGGGCTGGCCAACGTGGATGTCGTGCTGGGCCTGACTCCGGAGCGAAACCTTTTCCATGTGTTCCACGAAGGGGTCTCCCTGGGCGACATCCTCTGTCCCACCGAATATGGATTCTCGATCCTGCCGGCGGCCAGCGGAGTCAGCGAGATGCTGTCCCTGTCCACGGGGCAGAAACTCGAACTCCTGGAAGCCATGGACGTGCTGGAAGACAGCATCGACTTTCTGATCGTGGACACTGGAGCGGGCATCAACGACAATGTGCTCTATTTCAACCTGGCGGCCCAGGAACGCCTGGTGGTCGTCACGCCGGAGCCGACCTCCCTCACCGACGCATACGCCCTGATCAAGGTACTGAAGCTCAGGCATGGCGTGGACAAATTTCATATCGTGATCAACATGGCCAAGAACGAAAAATCGGCCAAGGACATCTTCGTCAAGCTGTACAATGCGTGCGACCACTTCCTAACCGGGGTCTCCCTGAATTTCGTCGGCGCCATCCCCCAGGACAAGGCCGTACGCCAGGCCGTCATCGAACAGCAACCTTTCTGCAGCCTGACCCCCGACACCGAAGCCTCCCTGGCGATGCAGCGCATCGCCCGCAACTTGGCGCAATGGACACCGCAGGATCATCTCGATGGGAACATCAAGTTCTTCTGGAAGAAGCTCCTCTTTGCGGAATAAATCCGCAGAGCCCGTCTGGGCCGTTCTGGAGCAGACGGGCATCACTTTTGCGTCCTTGAGTCCCTCGGACAAGGATTGCATCGCGCGCGGCTTCGCCTCGCGTATCAAGATCATCGCCCTGCACCTCAAGGCCAAGCTTCCGGCCCATATCGAACTTTCCGACCTGATCAGCGCAGGCACGCTTGGGCTCATGGAGGCGCTGGGAAAATTCCAGCCGGAACTGAATATCCGCTTCGAGACATTCGCCGACAGCCGCATACGCGGGGCCATGCTGGACGAACTTCGTCGCATGGACTGGTATTCCAGGGGGCTTCGCCAGCGCATCAAAAAGCTTGAACAGGTCATCAGAGATTTCGAGCAGGAAAATGGGCACGCCCCTTCACGCAACGAGCTTCTGGAACTCACCGGACAGGACCGCCAGGAGCTGGAAGCGACGCTTGAGGCCGTGAACTCCCAGATCATTCTGAGCCTTGATGCGATCCAGGACCAATGGAATCAGCCCGGAGAGGGGGGCAATCACCGCGAACCCTTTGCCTCCGTGGCCTTCCACGACATCATTGACAAGCTCGGTCATCTCATCGATAGACTTAATGAACGGGAAAAGCTGGTCTTAAGTTTGTATTACACTGAAGAACTCAATATGAAAGAAGTGGCGCTGGCCCTCGACATAACCGAAGGGCGGGTCTCTCAGCTGCACTCCCAGGCGCTTGGAAAGCTCAAGAAAATGTTTGTGCGCGAATACGGCGATATCAACTGATCACACATTTTTGATTAATTTCTCGAAAAGCTCATGTGGAGGGATACATGGCGGTCAATACGAACATGCGGGTGCTCATCGTTGATGATTTTTCGACCATGCGGCGGATCATCAAGAATATTCTTCGTCAGCTCGGTTTCAACAACATCATCGAAGCTGACGACGGAACCGCGGCCTGGGAAGTCCTGACCAAGGACCAGGTGGATTTCATAATCTCCGATTGGAACATGCCGCAGATGACCGGCATCGAGCTCCTGCGCAAGGTGCGGGCCAGCGAAGAATTCGGCGACCTGCCCTTTCTCATGGTCACGGCGGAGGCACAGCAGGAAAACATCATCGAAGCCGTGCAGGCCAAGGTGTCCAATTACATAGTCAAGCCCTTCACAGCCGAGACACTGGGGCAAAAAATCAATAAAATCTTCGAATAACAACCACTCTGGCCGGCATTCGCGTATTGCCGGCCAGCTCAGGCCCCATGATCCTGCTCATCCTTCTCGCCCAGATTTCCCCTGAAGGCGACAAAAACGTCGCCCTGGATGATGAACGCCTGCAGGACAGCGTCCCCAAAGGACTGCAGAAAGTTGAACTTGATCTGGATGACGCCCTCTTTCTTGAGTTCGAGGAAACCGAGGAAGAAACCGAAGCCACTCCCCTCGAATCCCTGCCGGAACCCGAGGAAGCGGCTCCTCCTTCGGAACAGACCGAAGCACCCGCCAAAAAAAACCGAAAGAAATTATGGATTCTCGGTATTGCCGCAAGCCTGTGCTTGCTGTTTGGCGCCGGAGGGTCCTACTACTTCATGAAATCCGATCCGCCAGCCCCGGAAGAACAGAATGCCAAAGAATCGGAAAGTTCCCCGGAACAGCACGCGCCCGAAGGTTCTGCTTCAGACGCTGTCGAGTCTCACGAAAATGCCACGGTCCAGCCGCCAGAACAAATCGAAGCCTACTCCCTCGAACAGTTTCAAATCGAATACAATATTGACGGTAAAATCCGCTTTCTGACCTGCCGTTTTTCCATACCGGACACGACCGAGATAATGCGTGCTGAAATCCAGGCCAAAAAGCTGTTCATCCGCGACGGAGTGTATCGATACCTCAAGAACTCGCCCCTTTTCCTGCTGGATACCGACCAAGAATCCGAAAAATTGAAGACTGACCTGGCAGCTGTCATCAATCAGACCTTAAAGAGCGGCCAGGTATCTGAAATTCTACTGGAAGAATACGTGGTGAAATAAATGGTGGACAATCTCAACCTTTCAACGCTCATCAGCCAGATCCCCGAGGCGCAAAAAATCCATCATACGCAAATCGCGCACCCGGAGATTCAGCAGGCGTTGGCAAAGGACTTGGTTCAGCGTCGCCAGCGGCGGGAAAAGGACTTGGTCGCCAAAGGCGAAGCCAGCGCAGCCGAAACCGCGGTTGATCCCGAAGGCCACAATGAGTCGGCTCCGGAACAATACGCTGGCGAACGGCAGGCGCATCCCCATGAACCTGACTTCGAATCAGATCAGGGCCACCTGATAGACACGCAGGTATAGATGAATCCTCAAATTTCGTACTGGATACTTACTGCATCGACCCTGATGGAGATTCTGCTCATCGTTCTCGCCTTTTTTTTCTATGGCAAGCTGAAGAAATCCGAACTTCTTGTGCGCTCCCTACAGGACAGACAAGAGGAATTCCTGCAAAAATTGGACATGAACGCCCGTCTGGAAAAAGAAATCATAGGCACTTTCACCAAACGCCAAGAAGAACTGACCGCCCTGGAAGAAAAGCTGCATTACCGCGCCCTTGAAATGCGCCGGCTGCTTGAACAGGCTGAAAATTTCACCAAATCGCCGCAGTTTCTGCGACAGACGATCTTGAGCGGTTTCAAGCGAGGTCAGTCAGCCGAAGCCCTGGCACAGGCCACGGGTCTCAGCGTGGATGAAGTGGAACTCATCCTTGACCAACCCAAAAATTGAAGCCAGAGATCCTTGCCCGCCAAATGAACCGCCCCCGCGCCAATCATTGACAATCCAACCATTTCAATGCGGCGTTTGAGCGGGCCTTTTTTCCGTTCAAATTACGAAGGCCGCCAATCCAGCCGCTGAATTCCAACATATTTTTATGAAAAAAACACTATTCCCCATAACCCCCGACAAACCTTGGCTTGCGCCTCTGGCCGGATATTCCGATCTCCCCTTTCGGCTCCTGTGTCACGAATATGGATGCAGCGCTGCCGTGACGGAAATGGTCAGCGCCAAGGGTCTGATCTACAACAGTCCGGGCACCAATGAGCTTCTGCAGACCTGCGATGAAGACAGCCCCCTGATCGTACAGCTTTTTGGATCGGAAGAGCCTTTTCTTGTGCAGTCCATCGAACGCCTGCGGGAAGCGGGCTTCCGCTATTTCGATCTCAACTGCGGTTGCCCGGTGCGCAAGGTAGTGAAAACAGGCAGCGGCGCAGCCCTGCTCAAGGAACCGGAAAAGCTCCTTGGCATTGCGAAATCCATGATCAACGCGGCAGAGCCCGGTTGCATGGGCTTTAAGATCCGTCTGGGCTGGTATGTCGGGCAACCAGTCTATCTGCAGGTGGCCGCCAAGCTTGAGGAACTGGGCGCTGGCTGGGTGACCATGCATCCGCGCTTCGGCGCCCAGGGTTTCACCGGACATGCCGATTGGGCCCAACTGAAGTCGCTGAAGGAAAACGTGAGCCTGCCTGTCATCGCCAGCGGAGATCTCTTTCACGCGGAAGACGCCATGCAATGCGTCGAGCAAACAGGTGTGGATAGCATCATGTTCGCGCGCGGAGCCTTGAACGATCCGTCAATTTTCAAACGGTATCTGCACTTGCTGCGTAAAGAAGAGCCGGATCCAAATTCGTGGACGCACATGGTTGGCATGGTTCGCAGACTCAGTGAGCTCTATCCTCAGCATGGCATGGAGAGGCTTGGCCTGCTCAAAATGCGCACTCTGCTGCCCAGATTCCTCAAAGGCCTGCCCGGAGCGCGCGCGATCCGGCGCGATATCGTATTCTGCAAGTCATGGGACGATGTGTTCACGATTCTAGAAGCTGGCATGAATGAACCCGAGGAGATCTGAAATGGAACTTGTCATCGCTAAAACGGCGGGCTTTTGCATGGGAGTGGACATGGCGCTGCACAAGCTGGACAACGCCGTGGCCGCTCCACCTCAAGATGCAACCATCTACACTCTGGGCCCCATCATCCATAATCCGCAAGTGCTGGCACGATACAAGGAGCAGGGGGTGCTCCAAACCGACGGGGCAAAACCCTTGAAAACGGGAGATGTCGTGGTCATTCGCGCCCATGGAATCCCAAGGAACATACAGTCGGAACTGGAAGCGCAAAACGTGACGATCGTTGATGCTACCTGTCCCAAGGTCAAAAAAGCCCAAATTCTTATCCAAAGGCAAGCCGACCAGAACAAGCATCTGCTTCTCTTTGGAGAACGCGATCACCCAGAAGTGCAAGGACTGGTGAGTTACGCCCCAAGACACACCGTATTCGAAAGTCTGGAAGAATTGTGCGGACATGAAATTGATTCTGCTGAAACCTATTTCCTTGCAGCCCAGACCACGCAAGACAGGGAATCTTTCAATGCCGTACGCGAATATCTGCTCAAGCACGTCGATGCCGACATGAGCATTCTCGATACGATCTGCATGGCAACCAAGGACCGTCAGGAGGAAGTCCGCGAGCTGTCCCACAAAGTTCAGGCAATGGTCATCGTCGGAGGAAAAAACAGCGGAAACACCAGAAGATTGGCTCAAATAGCGCAGGAATCAGGAATATTCGCAGTCCACGTCGAAACAGCTGAAGAGCTTCCCCTGAAGGAACTTGCCGCGTTTGAACGTATCGGGTTGACCGCAGGGGCTTCAACCCCTTCCTGGATCATTGAGAATGTCGCACAGACACTTCGCAAGGCTCTTCCTGACAAGGCATAAAAGGCTTGGCGGATCCTTAGGAGCATCATTTTGAGCTCCTTCCATGCATCTCGAGCTCCTGTGTACGCTGAACGACCATGCAGACGGGTTCCTTCAAGAAGCCTTTTGAGTTCAGATGCCGTTAAGATAGAATTTCGCCTTGGCCATGGCAGAGTTCAGCAGGAGTTGTTATTCAAACCACATATGCCATGCTTTTTGTTGCTGAAGATCCTGCACACCACCATTCACAGTTGTGTGCGTCAAGTTCTGCAAATTCTTCCACAGCATAACGGGTATGCTCAAGCATATGGCGACCGAGAATGGGCCCATCCAGAGCTCGTCG
>NZ_JADBGG010000030.1 GCF_014873765.1 Desulfomicrobium macestii
TCTTCGGAAAATCGTCCCTTTTTCATCAGTTCCCTCGTGGTTGAGGGGGAACCTATCTCAAGTTTCGACTGGTCTGAAAAGTGCCGGGCAGGTCATGTTCAAGAAAAAAATCATGAGGAGCGATCAATCCCAGTCAGCGTCCTTGCCCATGTCGTTGGTAGGCAGCGCGGTCCCAAAGGTCAGGGATTTCGGGATTTCGCTCGCGGACAGTCTCTGGACCAACCACGTACGGATGTCGCGTCGAAACGCGTCGATCCGGCTCTCATCCTTGAGGACGACGAAGGCCTTGAGCCTTTGCCCTTCATCCGGACGCATGAGACGCACCGCGCACGAGCGTACCATGGCATGGCCGCGGAGGCAGTCGGCCACTTTTTCCGGATACACGTTGACACCAGCTACCTGGACACACTTGTCCTGACGTTTCAGCGGCCGGAAGGTTCGGGCTGTCTCCCAGTGGACGAGATCGGGCAGTTCGAAGGCTCCTGCGGTTTCTCCGTTCGGAAGTCGGCGCGTGAGTATTGTTGGATGGTCTGGCTGTATGGTGAGCGGTTCCCAAAACGGAAGCAGCGTGTAGGCTTGATCCGGATGATGGCGCGTGCCGATGCCTCCGGTTTCCGAGGAACCATAAACTTCCGTTATACGGCATAGTCCCAGGTTCAGCAGGCCATGGATGACATCCGCTGGGCAGGGGCCTGTTGATGTCACGCCGCAGACTTCGGGCGGAAAGGCGGGCGCAAGCACTGCCAAGGATTTCCAGAACATGGGAAAGGCTACGACCAGGTCGCCAGGCCGCAATTGTTTCATCTGGTTTCGCGAAGGGACAAGGGGGAGATCAAGGACCGGAGTTCCCAAGGCCTTGGGCAGGAGAATGGAAAAAAGGAATCCATAAATATGATGCCTGGGAACCAAAGTGACGATGCGCGTGTGCTCCTTGAAAATTTCCGCCTGAGCCTGAATTTCCTGTTCCAAGAGGGCGAAAGATTGCTTGCAGGCGTTGGGGGTGCCTGTGCTGCCGGATGTCTTGAAAACAAGTTCGGCAGGATTGGCGCGCCAGAACCCGAGCGCGCATTGGGCCCACTCGTCCATGCTCGAACAACTCATGAGCTGGTCTACGGCAGTGCCTGGAATGCACAGCATTTCAGCAAAGGCGTGAGCCACGCTGCGCAGTTCGGATTCCTGCAGACCTGATTGCGAGGGTTGCATCGACGCGAGAGCATCCATGTCCAGGCTGTTGGCCAGGAGGTAATGTGCCTTGCTGGCGTGTAACCCGGAGCCGCGTATCAGACTGGCCAGCAAAGCCCGCAGGTCGGACGCTGTGAGTTCGAGATCCGATTTCATGCGTATTCTCGGGATGTTACGAGAATGCTGCCAGTCATGCCGAATCGATTCCTGCTCAGACAATGCACGGCAGGGCATTCGTCCATGACCGGCCCCAGCCGTCCCTGCACTGTGAGCAGAGCCACGGTCGCATCGAAGGCCATACCGATGGGTATGTTGCCGTAAAGCGGGGAGAAGTCATGCATCGGAGGAAGGGTGTTTCGTTGCGCCGGGCTTGCGGACCCGGAGAAAAAGATCGGGGCATCGGGATACGTTTTTGAGAGGGAAGCATTTTCGATGAAGCCGTGGCGTGCATGCTCTGGGTCGGCGTGCAGGCAGAAAAAGACGGCCCCCTCTCCGGGGGCAAGCCCGCGCCGCCCACCAGAGATTTCGGCAGACAGATTTTCGGCAATGCGCTGGGCATTTATTTCAAGCAGGGCTGTATGCTCGTCCACGGCGCCGAGCAGAACGCGCGTCACGCGTTTTTCAGCCAGCCAAGTTTGAGCTGTCAGGGTCGCCGCCGCAACGGCCGTGTCGAGTTGGCAGATACTGAAACACGGCCCGCGCAAAGTCATCATCAACGCGACGGTGGCGGCGGGAATGTTGTGGACGGAATGCGCGAACGCCTGAGGCGAGGCCATTTCCGGGCCGAAGTCGATGATGGAGTCAAGAAAGTCGAAGGTCAGCTTGACCGGTCCGTAGCCCGTGGCCAGAACAATCCCGGTGTGTTCGAGTTCTGCGGCATCAAGCCCCGCATCTTCAAGTGCTGAATATGCCGCCAGGAGCGCCATTCGGGTGAAATGATCTACTCTGCGCAATGCCCGGGAGGACGCATGTCGGACGAGATTGCTTGTGTCGATCTTCGAGAACTCGATGGTCTGGCTTTCTTCCCGCAACATATGCCGTGCGGCCTGGGCCAGATCCTGGAGACCATTGCCCACGGCGCTCACGATTCCCATTCCTTCTACGGCCATGCGCATCAGATCGCCCTCCCTTTGCCGATGACAAGTACCGTATTGTTGCCGCCAAAGGCCAGTGACTGAGATATGGCCGCCTTTCCATGTACAGGGGTATGCCTCCGGGCAGGGCTTGCACTCAGGGCCGGATCTTCTTCGGAAAATCCCGCGCTGGCTGGAATGCCGCCAGCCGCCAGATGGCCCATGGTAAAGATTGCCTCGATGGCTCCTGCCGCTCCAAGAGTGTGCCCGGTCATGCCTTTCGTGGAGATGAACGGAGTTTGCGGAAAAAGTTCATTGAGCACGGTAGCCTCGACAGTGTCGTTGTTAGCGGTTCCCGTGCCGTGGGCATTGATGAAGGAGATGTCCGCGGTCGTGAGGCCTGCTGCGTCGAGCGCGTCCGATATGGCCAGCTTGAGTCCCACTCCTTGCGGATGCGGGGCGGTCAGGTGATGGGCGTCGGCAGCTGTACCGTAGCCGAGGATTGTCGCAAGTTCACCGGCATTTCGCTTTTCACGGCTGGCTGAGGCTTCCAGGATGACGATCCCCGCCCCCTCGCCCAGGTTCAGCCCGCCTCGTGACTTGTCGAATGGGCGGCAGGGCGATTGATCCGAGATCATCAGCCGGATGAATCCATTGTAGGTCACTTCGGACATTTCGTCCGCACCGCCAGCGATAACGATATCGCATATTCCCTGGGCTATCCAGGATGCGGCCAAGCCGATGGCGTCGGCGCCGGACGAGCACGCGTTGACAACGGTCTGGACAGGGCCGGTGGTGCCCAAGGCATGGGCCAAAGTCACGGCCGGATTGGAGTTGAGATATCGGTGCACGGGTTCAAGGTCGGGTGTCTGCCCCGCTCGTGTGCCCCGATAGAAGTCCAGAAGGTTGAGAGATGCCCCCACGGAAGTACCGATACAGACTCCAACCCTACTCGTATCAAGATCGGAAATTGCAAGACCGGCCTGCAGGAGAGCCTCTTTTACGGCATGCAGTGCAAAATGTGCGGTCATGGACAGATCAGGACCGTTTTTTTGTTCGCAACGGACGTGTTCAGGCACTTCGAAGACAGGGTAGGTTCTGGTGTGTCCACTTTTGAAACGCGATGGGGGGAGGGGAGCGCGTTGTCCGGCCTCCAGAGCACGCAGGATATCTTTCAGATTCGTGCCGGCGGCGCAGACGCAACCCATTCCGGTAACGCTGACAGGTTCCATGCGCAGCATGCTAACTCCGGCGCTCTGTAATGAACTCGGCCAAGGCGTTGATGGATTGGAAAGCTCTTCGGCCTTCGTCCATGTCCTTGATTTCCACCCCGTAAAGGCGTTGCACAAGAACCACGATCTCCACTGCGTCAAGGGAGTCAAGACCGAGGCCGTCGCCAAACAGCGGGGCTCCGTCGTCGATATCATCCGGGACCAGATCTTCGAGATTGAGTTCGCTTATCAGGGTCTGCTTGAGTTGTTTTTTAATATCCATGTATAAATCCTAATTTTCCCACATGTCGTAAAAGTTGAAGAATTGATAAGGGTTCGCTTTGACCATTTCTTCCAGGGCCAGCGCGAATTGCCGTGCGTAAGGGATGTAATTTTCCCTGGATCGTCCCAGGCCCCGCGGAACGCGGATAATCCGGGCGATTTCGTGTCTTGCTTGGCCGGGACCGATCCTGCTGGAAAAGAAAACGAGAATCGGAGCGCCCGTGACCGAGGCCAGCCTGTAGGCGCTGAAAGGCAGGCGCACACTGCCACCGAGAAAGGGGACGCTCACTGTGTTGCGATCATTGCCGAACGTACGGTCGCCCATGATTCCGAGAATATGCCCTTTGGTAAGCGCATCGAGCATTTCAAGGCTTCCGCCCAGATATCCGCAGGGGTCGATGATGCGAAAAGGGGCGTCAGTTCCTGCGTGCTCGAAATGCTGGCGGTCAATGTCGTCAGGCGCGCGATGCATAAGCACGTGTACGGGTGTCTCAATGCCGTCGAGGCCAGTGCTGGATGTTTGCCAGCAGCCGAAATGTCCGGTCAGCAGGATGAGGCCCCGTCCTTCGCTCAGCAGCGTTTTGAGGGTCTGTCCATCGTCCTGGCTGGCTGTGATGGAAAACTGGCCGAGGATGCCGGAAGCCGCGCGGTCGATCAGGGTGAGCCCAAAATTCCAGTTCAGCAGGAAACAATGCCGCAGGCGTTGCAGCCTTCCCGTTTTGGGAAAGCGACGCGCAAGATAAGGCGCTGAGCGGGCCCTGGTCATGGGGCGCAGGGTGTACCAGAGCACGACAAAAAAAAGCAGGACATAGGCGGGTCTTCTGCCCAGCGTCCGGATCAGCAGGTAAAAAATTCCATGTTGAAGGCGTGACCCGATACTTCGGCTTGTCCAGCGTTGGTGTGTCATGGCCTGACCTGCGGTTCGTTTTCTGAACGACCGTTAAGGCCCATTGAAATCCCCTTGGCCATGACAAAGACGATGCCACCGATGAGAAGCGACAGTATCGGAGCCAGCAGAAGGGATCCCAGAAGCCATTCCCAGATTCGTTGCAGCGCTTCGTAACCAAGGGTCTGCAGGGATATTTCTGTCAGAAAACTTCCATGGCGCATGAAATGCCCGGCTTCAATGCACAGGGCCGGCACAAATGGAGGCATGCAGAGCTGGCTTACTGCGAGACCGACAACTTTGTTCATTCGAAACCACCCGGCTACCAGGAGAATGGTAATGCTGTGCAGCCCGATAAGCGGGATGGTTCCCAGAAACATGCCCATCGCGGCGGCCATGGCCAGTTCTCTTGGTGTGGCCTCGCTGGCCAGAAGAATGCGCAGGGATTTCAGCGGATGAATGGCTGATATGGCGCCTGTTTCGTCCTGGCTGAAGGTTCGATGCGGAATGGGTATGATGGCCCTCATGGTGAGCCTGGTATTCAGGAGGGAAAGACGCAGATTGTCCATGAAGGCTCTGAAGTGCGACACTCTCTCACCTTTGGGCGGATAATACACGGTAATGTCAACCTCGGACAATCGGAAGCCGGCCCAGGCGGCACGAACCAGAATTTCGACCTCGAAGCTGTAGTGATTTTCAGTAAACCGCAGCTTTTCAAGAACCGCCAGCGGATAGGCCCGAAAACCGCTTTGCACATCTGAAATGGCGATGCCGGTTTGGACTCTGAGCCAGAAATTGGAAAATTTTCGCCCGAAGCGAGAAGAACCGGGCACATTCGCGGTGTTGAAGTCACGGGCTCCAACGATGATGGCATTTTCGTCCCGGGCGATGGCGTCCAGGAGCAATGGCAGATCGGCCGGGTCATGCTGCCCGTCCGCGTCAATGGTGACAATGTGGGACATTCCCAAGGAGCGCGCCACATTTGCACCTGTTCGGATGGCCGCGCCTTTGCCACGGTTCTGCTCATGGCGGACAATCCTTACAGGCAGATCGTCCAGGGCGTGCGGCGGGATGTCGTCGCTGCCGTCATCCACGACCAGGACGTGCACATGCCTGCTCAGCACCCCCTCCACCACGGAGCGTAGCGTTGCTCCGTGATTGTAGACCGGGATGACTACCATCACGCGACTATCCAGGGCTGTGTCAGGCTTGGCAGGCATATATAGACGGCTCCTTTTCGTTGGATGCGGGATAACGGATAAGAGAGTCCCAAAGAATGCCCCGGTAGCCGAACTTGCGCATGACGGCCATCTGCTCCTGCCCTTTGGATGGTGGGAACAGTCGGTCTCGTCGCCCCTTGAAGGCTTGGGTGAGCTGGGTTTCAACCTTTGCGGGGTCAATGTGCGGTGAAAAATAATAGGTGGGTTCCAAGCAGGATGCAGCCGGATCAAGAGAGCCCTCTTCAATGGCGTGCCGCACCAGCGCTGTGTTCGGATAGATGCGGATTCCCAGGAAAGCGCAGACCACGCAATGCTGCAGCCGGCCTATGTTTTCAATGCCTTCCCGCACGGTTAGTTCGGTTTCTCCCGGACCACCGAAGATGATGAAGTGGGCACATGGGATCCGTTCTTCCACACACAAGGCATTGATTTTTTCAACCGTCTTGAAATCAAAACCTTTGCGTAAACCTTGCAGGGTGGCGTCCGATGCCGCGTCCGTGCCAAGTTCCATGGCCTTGAGCCCGGCTCGGCGGCAGAGGCGCAATGCGTCCTGGGTAATGCCGATTGGCTGGAAAAATCCGCTCCAGGAGATGTTCACCTCGCGCCTGATCATTTCTTCGGCCAGTGCCAACCAATGGCCCAGGCCATCGTTGAAGACCGAGTCAGTGAAAAAAAGTTCGGAAATACTGTAGTCACGTTTCAGTCGTATGATTTCGTCAACCACGTCGCCGGGCTCTCGCGCTCGGATTTTCGTCCCTTCAAGGGCGGGGTAGGTGCAGTAGATACATGTATGCGGACATCCGCGTTTGGTCTGGATGCTGGCGACCCCACTTTCACGCAGATAGAAGTCCATGATCTCGGGGCAGGGAGATGCGCCGTGCATTTCCTTGTCCTGCAACCGTTTTGTTCCTTTGGTGATTCGTGGGGGTGTCTGGCCCTGCGCGAGTTGTTCGAGAACATTGCGACAGGCCTCCTCGCCTTCGCCGACAATGCCAAAGTCGGCCCCCGTGTAGTCCAGGATTTGTTCAGGCATGAGCGAAAAGCCAGGGCCCCCCATCATCAAAGGTGCATCGCAAAAAGAGCGGATAAAGGCGATCAGTTCACGCACCTCGCGCAGTGCCCAATGCGTGTGCGATGTCAGCGAGTCCACGTTGTCTACGTTGCGAAGGGAAAAACCTATGACCTGTGGACGATATTCGGTGCAGACGCTGCGGATTATCTCTTTGTCGCCACCGAGAGCCAGGCAGTCGAGCTGACGAACGTCATGCCCGGAGGACAAAAGCGCGCTCGCAAGGACGGCCATTCCCAGGGGGAAGACAGGATACGGCTCGATTTCAGTATTCGTGGCGATGAGCAGAATCCGCATCTTCTAGAGTTCTCCCTTCTTCCATGATGCAAGGAATTTTTGATAAAAATCAGGTGGATATGTAAGGATGTTTCCGTCGCTGTCCAGGAAGAGCTGTACCGTGAAGCCAGTGGTTGCCAGCGTGCCGACCTGGTTGCGAATTTCAAACTCAAAATTGATGCGGGCGGCTTCTGTCCAGTGCAAGATGGCGGTGATCGTGCAGTCTTCACCGAAACGCAGTGGCGCGATATAATCGATCCAGAGTTGCTTGATGGGCGTGATGACATTTTCCCGGTGGAAGTCGAGGTAGCCGACACCGTAACGATTGCCCAAAGCCACGCGCGCGTCTTCGAAATAGCTTGGATAGTGCCCGTGCCAGACAATGCCCAGCGTATCTACCTCTTGGAACCGAATGCGGCGTTCAACATCAATGCGCAACGGGACAGGACTGCCGGGTGCTGTTTTGAAATATGGCTTTTTCATTCCGCGAATTCCTTTGGATGCAGTGCCAGAGCCATGGTCGCGGCCGTGTCCCCGCCTACGCTGATGATAATGGTAGCCAGAATATTGCCATCTTTTTTTTGGGTCTCTGCCCTGACGAGCATGAGTTCCCCTGGGGTGATTACACGTGAGAATTTAGCCTTGGCGACTTTATGAAGCGTCATGGAATCATCGCTCGCTGTGAGCATGCCGGCCAGGACTTGAACGATGCCGGGCAGGATGGGGCGATCCGGAAAGTGGCCGTCAAATCCCACAAAAGTGGGCGGGAAGATGAACTCCATTGTTCGGAATCCGTGCTCGTCGGTGTGGGCGGGGCGAGTTGCACAGGACCGGACCTCTTGAAGGAGTCTGCTCATGATGATGTCATCCTTTGTTCGATGAGGCGCACATCGAGTGAATAGCGCCCGTGGCTGTCTTTGAAGATGATACGAGACGGTTCCTGTGTGTCGGCCATGCGTTCCGAATAATGAATTTCCCAGTATTCGTCTGGACCAAGGGATCGGGTCGCCGTGAGTGTTTCTTTCAGATACTCGTGCTCAACGTGTTGGCCGTCGTGGATTCCGTACATGTAAGCGGTGTCTTCAATCCGGCGGAACCCGTTGCCAATTTCTGGCTGGGGAGTCAGCCAGATCCGCCGCACGCAGAAGGCGATATGCTCCGATAAATTGTTGATGCGATTTAAACCCGGTGAAATGAAATGTGTTTCAACGGTTTCCTGACTGATGCTCAGATCAAAAATCTTCATTCCAAAACCGGCCATGCCCACAAGCCGTACCGATTGTCCGTTATGATCAAACCGCATGATTCCGCTGAAAGTCTGGTCCAGACTGCGCCCAGGGATTCGCAGTCGCACTGAATGTCGCAGCAGCAGTCCGTTTCGAGCGGGACCTCGGTATTGCGACAGAGTAGCGGCCAGATGCGGGTTCGGCAGTTCCGATCGAGGCTGCTGATTTGCCATGCCCGCACACCCCAGGTTGACCAGAAGCACAGCGGTTACGAGCCATTTCATCGCCGGTCTCCGTTCAATGCGGGTACTATCCAAAGGGCCGTGATCATTGCCGTGCCCACTCCGGTCAAGACTGTTATGCCGATGGAGTGCAAGGCCGGGTGTCGAGCCAGCACGAGCACCCCAAACCCGCACAGCGTGGTCAATCCGGAAAAGAGCACGGCGCGTGCTGTCTGATGATGCGCGGATTGTTCCGAGCGGCAAACCATGAATATTCCGTAGTCAGCGCCAAGACCGATGATGAGCGGGAGAGAGACGATGTGGAAGAGGTTCAAGGCTTGTCCGAAGCTGTACATGACCGCGAGCACCGTGGTCACGCCCATGCCTATGGGCAAAAGGGCGAGCAGTGTTTTGCGCGGGTTGCGAAAGAGTATCGCATTGAGCAGCACCACTCCGGCCAGGGCCGAGCCACTGAAGCGCAAGACATCAATGCGCATTGCGCCCCCAAGCAGTTCCCGGAACCGGGATCCGGAAACAAATTGGGCTCCTAGCTCCCGCTCGGTGTAATCGCTTAGCAAAGCGGCATTTTTCATCGTGTCCGGAAGCAGGGTGAGGACAAGGAAGTCATCGCCATCGCGCATGGCCAGCACGTCCACAAATTCCTGGATACCTAGTTCATGCAGTGACTCGCTTGAAATAGTTTCGGGCGAGGCACTGATGAATTCGGCAAACGGGCTGAATGCGGAACGGGAAAATCCCAAGGCCTTTTGCTCGGTTTCCAGACGGGTAAAAGCTGATTGTCCGTTGACCTGCCAAAAGGCTTTCCAGCGCGAAATGTTTTGCAGTTGTGTCTGCATGGCGGGAAGGAGTGGGGCCAGGCTGATTATTGGACTTGTGGCATTATGAGTCTGCAGAAAACTCCAAACGCGGTCGTTTTTTTCGAGAGCGTCGTCGAATGTCCGAGCGCGAACAAAGATCAGGGCGAGATCACGCATGCTTCCCCAGATTGTTCTGGTGGCATCTTCTTCCGCCTGGACCTCTGTGGGAGTAAAGCTCATTGCCCGCAGGTCGCCGTTTATGCGTGTGTGCTGACCAAACCAGATTCCGGCACTCAGGACGACAACCCAAAGCGTTATGAGAGGCGCTACGCCAAAAGATTTATGAGTGTTGTGCTGAGTTGTGTTGGTCAGGCGGCCTTTCGTTGCGGTGATGAAGTGTGGCAGGATGAGCAGCGACATGAAAAAGGACGCA
The DNA here is from genome assembly GCF_014873765.1 of Desulfomicrobium macestii. Classification (NCBI taxonomy): domain Bacteria; kingdom Pseudomonadati; phylum Thermodesulfobacteriota; class Desulfovibrionia; order Desulfovibrionales; family Desulfomicrobiaceae; genus Desulfomicrobium; species Desulfomicrobium macestii. Next base: position 9,898 of record NZ_JADBGG010000030.1, read on the forward strand.
ATGATGCCGAAAAGGGAAAAAACGGCCAGCTGGCGGATGCCTGGGATGTCCGACACAAGAAGGGCGGCGAGGGCGGTGCATGAGGTCAAGGCGCCAAAGGTAATGGCAGGAGATATTTGTGTAAGCGTATGCGCAGGGTTATGATTTTCATCGGCGCTTGAATTCTGCAACGCAAAGTAGACGTGCAGGGCGTAGTCTACGGAAATACCCAGGAGCACGGCGCCAAATCCAAGGACAATGCCGGAAATGGAGCCGTAGACAAGAGCGGTTGCTGTCCCGGCGACACCGACCACGCAGACCGGAACCAGGAAAACATAAAGGCTTTGCCGGTTACGCATGAAAAGCAGGAAAATCAGGGCCAGCAGGATGAAGGCGGAAGGCAAAATGATTTTCAGGTCATCCTTGATGGCCTGCGCGTTGACGTGGGTATGGCGATGCCCGCCGACAAGCATGGCCTGCGCGCCTTCGGGCAGTGCTGCGACCGCTTTTTCATAGCTGCTCATGACCTTGGCCGCGCCGAGCGAGTCGGTCATCGGGATATCCGTGTCAACCAAGATCAAGGCGTGATTGCCGTCACGGCTTACGAAATGACCGTTTTCAATCCTTACATCGGCCAGGCGCGACGGCGCTGCCAGTTTGGGCAGAACAATGTTCCGTATTCCCAGGGGATCTTGGCGGATGACCTTTTTCAGGGCTACTGCGCCAGGTGAAAGCAGGTCGCGTCTGTTTTGCTCCAGTGCGGTTTGCACATGCTCCGGGTCGGTCAATGCGTAGAGTGTTTTTGTGTCCTGTTCGGTCAGCAGGGCCGGAGCCAGAGGTAACAGCTTGGTGAGAAACGTCAGGGAAATGTTGCTCGGCGGACCGGTCAGTACGCGAGTGAAAACGCTTTCCCGGCGCAAGGCGGTTGCCAGGGTTTCGGCGGCCTGGGTGGGATTTGCGCCGGCATGACTGACTGTAATGGTCAGTCGCTGGGCAAATGGCGCCAAGCGCAACAGGGCAAAGTCGGAAGCAATTCGGCCGGAGTCGTCCGGAAACATGGTGCTGATATCTTCGCGCACAACCAGCCTTGAAACAAAGAGAGCGCAGGCGAAACAGGCAAGTGCGCAGAGTGCCAGCAGGAAACCCCGTCGGGGAGCGAGAAGAGCATAGGCGCGGCCAAACAGGTGAAACATGCCGCCTTACCTGAACATTCCGTCGTCAAGGGGGGTGTTCACTTGTGGATTTTTAAAAAGAATACGCGTGAGATCACCGCTTTGATCGTGAAGCTCCACTCTTTGCACTGTATTTGACGACAAGGAAAACTCGATGAGAAGATGTTTTAGCACTTGTGCGGTGTCAGAACTCTTGGGAACAAGTTTTAGTAAAACAGGAGAATCCGCCTCCAACGTGATGTCGTATTCAGCGGAAAGCCAGGCAAGATCAAAGGTGGCCCAGGCCAACAATTGTCTGGCGACAACATTCATGAGCGGGTCGTTGCGCAAGGAAAAAGACGTTCGGGTCGTTTCCGTCCAGCGTACCCCTTGATTTCCTTGCAGGGCAAAGCCTTCCGTAATGGGACTCAGATATTCCCAGCGGAGACTGTCAGGTTTGCGGAAAAGAAAGCGACCGCTTGAAACAATGGTTTCTTCGAAAACCGAGAGGCGATTTTCCTGCGAAAACTCGCTGGAAATACTTTCGACGGCAGTCGCCTGTGTTCGAAGTTTTTGGAGGACAGCGTCAATGTCCCGGATTTCGGCCAAGGCATGGGCGGAAAAAATGATGCCGAGGCCGATGGTCAGGATGAAATGAAAAGCAAGGGTGCGGCAGCGGCCCATTATGCATCTGCTCCCGGATTCTGAATTTCGGACGCAGGCACATAAAGTTTGATCTTGCCCCCGGCGATAGTCTCGCCGCCACGGTTGATCGTGGCACGCACCACTGTATATCCGTCGAAGCCACCGAGTTCGATGGTTTCGATCTGCAGCAGGTCACCTGTTCTTGCATCGTCCAGACATTCGAAAGCCTGAACTCCAACCAGAAAGCCACTGGAGAAAAGTGCTCCTTTGCAGGCGAGTTTCCAGCCCTTCACAGCGGCAAAACTCTGGGCTGCGATTTCCACATAACACGCCCGGTCCATGCGCCCTTGGGCATCCACAAAAATATGTGCGGAAGTAAGTAGAAGTTCGCACAGCCCGCGTTCACCATCAGCTTCCAGTAGGCGGTCGATAAAGACCATCGGAAAATCATGCGGAAGGAAATGAACCGCTTTCGCAGGCAGGGATAAGGTGTTCATGATCTGTTCTTCCTAGGCATGGTACGTTTTATTGCGCCAACATAGAGGATCAGCGGCGAGGTAGTCTCCGGTGGCCTGGTAAGCCATTCCCCGGCAGCCATAACACTGCGCCTTCAGGTCGCACTGGGCGCACGTGCCTTTGATGTTGCTGCGGATGTTGCGCAAATCATGAATGAGCGGACTTGTGCGCAGAATGTCCGAGAGCGGGGCTTGACGGATGTTTCCTGCGGGAATGTCCACTCCCGGACAGGGGTAGATATCTCCGGTTACGCTCACAGTGCATGAGTATTCGTGCCTGTCACAGCAAAAGGCGGCCACGGAGGGATGCGGTTCCCAAAAATTACCAAACCTTTGGGCGTCGATGTCGGCCAGTGTTTCAAAGATGCGCTCAAGTTCTTCGGGGTTCAGTTCAAGATCGGGATGTCGCCTGGCTCTGCCTTGCAGCGTCAGCATCTCGAAATATGGGATTATTCCGTGTTCCCTAAGCCAGATCCACATCGCAGGCAGTTCTTCCAGATTGTGCCGACAGATCACGGTTTGTGCGCCGAGGGCCAAGTCCCTGGTGGGATATCCGGCCTCCATGAGCAGCGTAAGCCCGTTGCGTATTGCTGTGAATGCTCCCTTTTGGCCTGCCAGAATGTCTTGTACTTCAGGACGAAAGCTGTTCATTTTGATTACTGGTTTGACACCTAGGCGTATAAATGTCTGCGCAGCATCTTTGGTGATGAGCATCCCGTTTGTAAATAGCTCTATTTCAACGCTTTTGGCATGTATATAATTTAGTACGTCAAATATTCCAGGATAGCAGAGTGGCTCTCCACCGCCAAGAACGACTATTTTTTGAGCCCCAAGTTCCACCGCCTGGTCTATGGCAGAGAGAATTTCTTCGTATGAAAGCTCGTCAGCAATGGGATTTCCTGATTCTGCATAGCAATAAATACAGCGAAGATTGCACTCTCTTGAGAGTTCAAGCTCCATGGAGAGTAATCCATGTTTTTTCTTGCAATTCTCGATTTCTTCTTGGCTAAAAGAAGCGCCCCATCTTAAGCGAGTCATTATAGATATTGTCCTTTAATAATTTTAAAATTTTATTTAAAATAGTAAATGGGCTTTATCTATTGAATGCTTACTAGCTCGCGTTGTATTGCAATGTCGAGATTTTTAATCCAGTTGTTATACTGTCTGTGAATTGTTGATTTTTCTGGATTATATTTAAGATTGCTACTGTTGTCGTAAAGAATATTGTAATTTTTGTGGTTATAAATGATTTTGACCTCAGCTCTGTGAGTGCGAACATAGAGTTTTCCTATGATCAGTCCGGCCTCTTTTTGGGACATTTTCCAGCCAAGGTTTGTTCCAGCTTTGATTATGGCGTCACCAATTTTTTGCATATTGGGGTGGGCTTGGCTTGTTGTTACGATGGGAGCGTTTTCAATATTGCGAACGGGAACTGTGCGGCATCCCGAAATCAACAGCATGGCAATTGTCACAAGCATAAGGCTCAAGATGCGCAGGAAGGCTGAATTCTTTTTCATTGTGTTTCCCTCGGGCTACAGGTTTGTACTTGTAAAATAGGGTCATAATGCAAAAAAGACTGTTCAAGATCTTTTAAGAACATTTTTTTGACATTTTTCCTTAGTTCTATGTGAGCTCTTTGGCCAAATTTCTTAAATTCGTTTGGGTCAATGGTAGGTAGCGTTCTAATTGAGATCGGGTTTGCTGTTATTAGAAATTTTCCTTTGGGCAGGAACTTTCCAGAGCCATCGATACAAACAGGCACTATGGGGTGTTTAGATTCCGTGGCCAGTTTGAAGGCTCCGGAATAGAATCGGCCCAGTTGTCCATTTTTACTGCGAGTTCCTTCGGGGAAGATTATTATCGATATTCCCCGGTTTAGCTTTTCTTTGGCTTCGCAAACAAATTCTTCACAGGACATATTTTCACTGTTGATATATTTAGCTTGTCGCATGTAGTGGCCATAAAATGGAATTCGAAATGGCCATTGCCGGACTAAAAAAATTATATCGTAAATCGGAAGAGCGCCCATGCAAAAAGCATCAAAAAAAGATTGATGATTGACAAGAATAATGCTTGGCTTTGGATAATCTGCTGCTTTTTTTGTATCTATTTTTATTTCTACAAATAAAGATGTTAGTATTACCCACATTCTCCCATAAATCCATATTATGCGACGAACAGCTTGGCCTTGACTATATTTTTTTGCTGTTCGAAGGATTAAATATAAGAATGGAGAAATTATAAAAATGAATAAATTTAATATTAGAAAGCCACAATAAAATCCAATATTTCTTAAAATAGATCTTAGCGTATATGGATTTTGTGATGTAGCCATATTTACTCAGTTTAAAAATGCATTTTTTTTGTCGATCACATAGGAATGCAAATCGCAAAGTTGTCTGATCTTCAATATTTTGGGATCCTTCCCTATTTTAATTCCGAACTCTTGCTCCAAAACAATGACCATGTCGACGGCATCCAGACTGTCGAGTCCCAAATCGTCCTTGAATGAGGCCGAGGGTACCAAGTCGTTCATGTCCAATTCGAATTCTTCTGCAATTGCGGCATTGGTACGCTCAATGATTTCATCATTCGTCATTCGAAAAATCTCCTTAGCACGATAGCGCAATTTACTCCGCCCAGTGCAAAGTTGTTTTTTATAATTGTTTGTAACACCTTGTTTTCTATCTGGCGTGGCAGTGCGACGGCAGAACATTCCACGGCAGGGTTGTCAAGATTGCGGGTCGGGATGATTTGGCCGGTGCGCAACATTTTTACGCAGGCGATGAGTTCAAGCGCGCCACTGGCGGCCATGGCGTGACCCATGTGACCCTTCAGGCTTGAAACGGGCGTGTGTGCTCCAAAAAGATCTCCGATGGCACGACTCTCGGCTTCGTCTCCCTGCACTGTGCCTGTGGCATGGGCGTTGACGTAGTCGATTTCGGCAGCGTTCAGCCCTGCTTCCGCAAGCGCCAGTTCCATGCAAAGCCGAACGGGTTCGGGGTCGGGATTGGCAATGCTTGACGCGTCGGAAGTGGATGCAAAGCCTGAAATTTCAGCCAGAATAGTCGCTCCGCGAGCTTGAGCGGAATCCAAAGATTCCAGTAGGAGGAGTCCCGCGCCTTCGGAGCACACAATGCCGTCACGATCTCGGTCAAATGGTCTTGGCGTGCATTGCGGTCGGTCGTTGTATTGTGTTGAAGCTGCCTGGATGATGTCGAATGTTGCGGCTGTCAGCGGATGGAATTCGTCAGCGCCTCCGCAAAGCATGAGGTCTTGTTTGCCCAAGGCAATGGCTTCATAAGCCAGACCCACTGCCTGACAACCAGTAGCGCAGGCGGCAGAGGGTGCAAGCGTGCGGCCAGCGATGCCAAGGGTCTGCGCAACGTTTGCCGCGCAGGAATGCCCCATGATCTTGAAAAACAGCATGGACTTGATGCCTTCGATGCTTCTGTTTTTCAAAAAGTCTTCAAAAAAATCTTCCATGACGTCCACGCTTCCTACAGTGGAGCCCAGAGCGATCCCCAATCGTCCTCCGGTGCGGAGATCTTGGTCAACGTGGGCTTGATCCAGGGCCTCCTGCGAGGCGAGCAAGGCATACACCGACATGGGTGACATGGTGCGTCGAATTTTGCGTGGGATATCCTTGATGTCTATGCCTTGAACCAGGCCAGCCACGTGCGGACCGAGTCCTTGAACTTTTTCCAGGTCAGCAATGTATCGGATGGCACTTTCTCCATTCACCAGAGCTTGGAAGAGTCGCTCGGCACCTTGTCCGAAGGGGGAGACCGCACCCACGCCCGTGATCACAACCCGTCTCAGTTGCATGCTCTCAATTCCTTGCGAAGTTTGTTGTGACCGATGATAAATCCGCAGGTGAGAAATGCGGAGATCACTGCCCCAAGAAGGCCAGGGGCGACAATGGATTGTCCTGCGAGCAAGAGGCCCGGAATTCTTGTGGCGGGAGCAGGATTGAATTGATTCACAGTGTGGCGAATTCCATACAGGCTGCCGGTGGGCGTGTTCATGTAGTCTCGAAGCGTAAGTGGAGTCGCCCCTTCGACAAAACGAACAGATTCAAGTTCAGGAACGTGTTTAAGCAGAGCGGTTCGCATATGATCAAGGCGCTTTTGTTTGTGTGCGCGGTACTCAAAGGAGCGTTTTCCGAGTTTTGATGATTTCCAGGCGGCCACGTCTTGTATTGAGCCGGGGGCTATAACGACAACGCCGCGTTTTTCACTGTCTTGCTTGGTGGACGCCAGGTACCACGGGCCCTGCTCAGGTAGGCGGTTTGGTTGGAAAAAATTGTCGACATCTGTTTCCGGGCATACAAAAAGATTGCTTCGCTCAAGTATTGGCAGAGGTTTTTCGGAAATTCCGAAAAGCATATAGGCAGAAGGGGTGTCGACAAGTTCGCGAAGGCGGCGGCTGAAGGTCGGGCGAAATGCACCATCCGGAACGAGTTCGAGGAGTTTGGCGGGATGAATTGTGCTTAGAATTTGATCTGTTTCGATGATTTCATTGTCATCAAGAATTAACCCGCATATTTTTCCCGCAGGAGTCAGTTGCACCTGTTTCGCGCCATTCCCGTAACGGACTTCAATTTTTGAATCTTCAAGGGCGGCTTCAAAAGCTCGTACTACGCTCAGGCCACCACCGACGATGCCGTGAACTGATTGGTAATAGGAGCCCGCGATTTTTGCATGGTCCGAAAAGGCAATTTCCTGCGGAGGTACGCCGTAAAGCAGGGCGTGTATGCCAAGTACTGATTTAAGGAGCCTGTCATTGGTCAATTCGTTAAGATAGGTTTCCAGCGTGACGGGGCTTTCAAGAGTATCAACCGAAACTTTGTGCTCCAGATTCAGGAATGGTGAATGTTCGAAATTTTTGCGAACATCAGCAAGGTAAGTACGAATCGCCTTTGCTTCCCGAGGGAAATTTTCGCAAAGTCTTACTTGAATCTGTTCGTAGCCGACAGGGAGTTGGAATTCCACCTTCTGTTTGGGATACCGCAATCTGTCGAAACAATGAGGATCGAAAGGCGCACGCACAATACCCTTGAGGCCAAGATATTTGAAATATACGTCCAGGATTTCACCTGGTGCGAAGCTTCCAGTATAATGCAGTCCAGTGTCGAAATAAACACCTTGTCTAGAAAAGCCACGCACTGTTGGAGATGCAGATTGAAATTTTTCTACCAGGGTGACTTTGTGCCCTTGACGCGCGAGAAGCAGTGCTGCCGTCATGCCAGAAATGCCGGAGCCGATGATTACAAAGTCTTGTCGCATTACGTGTAACGCAGGATGAGTGAAGAGTTAGTTCCTCCGAATCCAGCCGCGTTGCAGAGGACCATGCGGGGAGGGCGATGAATCGTTTCAGTTGCGATGTTGAGCTTTGAAGTGGCTTCATCTGGCTCCTCGAAATTGATGTTCGGCGCGATGTAGCCATCCCTGGCCATGAGCGTCGAGTAAACAACCTGTGATGCTCCGGACATCCAGAGTTCATGACCGGTCATGGATTTTGTCGAGGTTGTTATGGGGCGATAATCTTTAAAAACAGTAGCGATATTTTTCGCTTCGACGCCATCTCCCGCAGGAGTGGAAGTCGCGTGCGCGCAAATGTAATCGACGTCGCCAGGGGTCACACTCGCAGCTGTCAGTGCGCCGTTCATAGATCGGGCCAAGCCGTCTGCACTTGGAACAGAGAGATTGCTGCCATCGGAGGAAAAGCCATAGCCGGCCAGTTCTCCAAGGATATTGGCGCCACGCGCGACAGCCATGTCCCAATTTTCCAGAAGAATGGCCGCGGCGCCTCCGCTGGGAACAAGTCCGTCGCGATTACGGTCAAAGGGCCTGCTGGCAGATTCGGGCGTCGTGACGCGAGTGGAGAAAGCGCCCAGACCATCAAAGCTGCAGATGGATTGCCAGTTGATCTCCTGCGCTCCGCCACAAATCACTCGGTCTTGACGGCCAAGAGCGATCAGGTCCGCTGCTTGGCCAATGGCATGGCCGGAACTGGAGCATGCCGCGCTCAGGGTCCAGCACGCTCCTTTGGTTCCAAGGAGTGTGTTCAAGTTCATGGTAATACAGGACGTCATTGATCTGAAGACAAGACCACTTCCAATGAGGGCTGTTTCGCCACGTTTTTGAAGAAGTTCAACCTGCTCAAGCGCTGCGATACAGCTTGAATCGCAACCAAAAATAATGCCGGTTCTCTCGTTTTTAAGGTCGACGGGATCCAGGCCCGAAAGCCCAATGGCCTCCATCACCGCAGCATAAGCCCAAACAGCAAAATCTGGCATGGTTTTTAATTGCTTGCGATTAAGTAAATCTTTTGCGTTAAACCCTTTGATAGATCCAGTAAGCGGTGAAGAGAAACCTAGTGATGATCGTTCAGGATCTAAAAAAATTCCAGATTTTCCCTGATAAAGAGCATTGGAAACTGTTTCAGTATTGATTCCCAATGTAGAGATAATTCCAATCCCAGTAATTGCAACTTTATTCATTTTTATAAAAGTAAAAAAAATTAAGTGTAAATTCCACCGTTAACGGAGATTACTTGTCCCGTTATGTAGGAAGATCCTGGAGAACAAAGAAAGGTAACAACTTCTGCGACCTCTTGAGCGGTACCAATGCGGCCTAATGGAATATTCTTGGATATTTCTTCAATTGGGAGTTCCTTAAGCATGTCAGTATCAATGAATCCCGGGGAGACAGCATTGACGAGAATGTTTCGTTTTGCAACTTCTACAGCAAGTGAGCGTGTTGCGCCAATGAGTCCGGACTTCGCAGCAGAGTAATTTACTTGCCCTGCAACTCCAGTTTCTCCAGATGTGGATGAAATATTTATGATGCGCCCTTTTCTTTTTCTAAGCATGAAGGGAAGTACTGTGCGTGTGATATTGAAAAAACCGGACAAATGTACGTTGATAACTTTGTTCCAGTCGTTTTCTTCCATCCATATCAGAAGAGAATCTTTTGTGATTCCAGCGTTGTTTACAATTGAAAACGGCGTGTCTTTCTCTAGAAGCGGCGCAAGTGTTTTTTGGCATTCTTTAAAATCACAAACATCAAATGGGACAAGTGTGCATTTTTTTCCTAATTCTTCAATTTGACCTTGTATTCGACGAGCGTTTTTATGATCACTTAGATAGTTAAGCCAAATGTCAAACCCTGCTTCGGCAAGACGGATAGCGACAGCTTCGCCAATTCCTTTGCTGGCACCTGTGACAAGAGATATTCCTTGAGGATTCACGACTAGCCCTTAAAAAAAATGAAAAAAGTTGGAGCTATTTATGCACAGTTAAAAATTCAAGTTCCATTTCTGTGCTTTTTTGTAGCTTTGGAGAATACGATCTATTGTTTCTTTCCATGCTGAGTCTATTTCGGCCATGGGTTCAAGATTTTTGCTCACTTGAAACGACGAGGAAGCATTTATTCAGAGACTATGACGAGATATTTATATTTGGATCAATAGTTAGTATGCGTCTGTTTACGGCGCAGGAAGAAATTGCAAGGATAAAATGTAAAAACAGAATGTTATAGGATTGTTTTTAATTATTCGCATGTGTATATACAATTGATTTTATATTTTTTGTGTTCGATAACGACGACGAATACAGAATATTGAAAAAAATCAATATAGGTTATAACTCGATTAACTGTAGTTATAACTATTATTTTTAGCGCTGTGAGGTGGAGTTCTTTCGTATTTTTAATAGACTTTATATAATTAATTTTTACGTAATAATGATAAAATTTTGAGATTTTATGAGTACAATTTATTTTGTATGCTTAAAAAATAAGTACTTGCATACATGGAAAAATTTAGAGATTATGTCCATTAGAATAAATTTTCAAAAAATATTTTTATATGGAGGAATTATGGTTCGCATTTTTGTTTTTATCTTACTGTGTACATGTCTACTTGCATCTGGGTGCGAATGGGTAGGCCGGTCTGTTGGCAAGGCGCAGGCCAAGATTGAAAGAAAGACCGATGCCGTCATAGATGGTTACAATGACGGCTACTCTTCAGAAAAAAATAAAAATAATATGAATAATTAGCTCCGCAGTGCATCCTTTATTATCGTAATCTCAATATATATGATATTTTCTGAAAGCGAGATATGACAATTTTTGACAGGAACATTTGATGTTTCTTTTAAAAAAAGTCAATTATTTTAAAGCGTATGACAGCGCAGGGATGTGCGTTTTTTCTGGTCCTTACGGAAACTTTGAGGGTAACGTGTTCACACTGACTGCGGGGATAGCTCGAGCCCGCCACAGAAATAAAAAAGCCCGGAAATCCGGGCTGTTTTTATTTGAATGGTGGCCAACCAGGGGTCGAACTTTGAAATATTTACTTTTATTTTAAATTGATATGGTTGATAAAAAATAAATACCCCTGTTTTATACCCCATTTTTATGAAGCCCCCATGAGCGAGCCTTTGGCTTTGGGTATTGAGGGCTGGAGTTTCGAATCCTCGCGCCATCGTGATTAGGAAATCATGACTGCTATGCCAAGTCAGGGTTTTCCTTCGGCGTTAACGCCATCCCAGTGTTGATAACCTCAAGGCTGTTTCTCTAAGGCGCGCTTGGCCATCTGCGCCATCCGCCAAATCCAGATCTCACTCCACCAGGAGGAGCAAAGGTCAAGTCCAAAAAGGTTGAGTCATAGCTGGAACTCTTACCAGGTTACGCCATTTTCAATAAGGTACGGTCAGGCTGGACCTTTGCCGGGGTGGCGTAAAGGCGAGCCAAACATTCCTCCGAGTGGTTTTTGTTAATTGTCCAGTCCCAAAGGGCGGATTCGATCTCCTTCTATCGTTGGTTCCATGCCTTCTGAGTGATGCTTCTGATTACCGATGAATAAGTGAAGAGTATTCCTCGCCTTAAAACGGTCGTCCACAAGGACGACTGCCCATGAATCGGCTCGTTCGGTCTTATCTAATTCAACGATTCACTCACGGTTAGAATAAGCTCCTGCTTTGCGGCGAGGTGAAAATGTTGCCTGAGGGCTTGTTTTTCCTGAAGATTTGTTTACCGATGCAAGCTAGTCGGTGGCGCTGGTTTAACACACTTAGTAGAGAAGATCCTATGAAGCAGATTTTTGATGCAGCCGAGGATGTATGGGCCAAACGGAAGCAAGAAGCCTGGGAAACCCTAGGGGATACCATGACTAAGCTGCCCGTTCGTTATTGGGAGAAGAACATGCTCTTTTCCGGTGTGAGTAATGTCTGGTGGCGGAAAATAACCGGTGGATTTCCCGCGACTAAACATTCATCGGGAACACACCCTCTCTTTGTCCTGGGAGCGAAAGGGAATTATTGTTTCCAGGTCTGTCCTTGCTCAAGCTCTGGAAATATCGGGGCTCGCTTCATTCGCCGTGGATGTAAGCTTTTGCTGAGCGGCAATGTTACGGACAGGGATTCCTTTCTTGTCGAGCGTTTTGCCTTTTCTCTGCCGATGAACAGTACTTTTTCCGACCAGCCTGGATTCAAGGGCAAAGTTCCGGAAATGTGCATTCACAGGAGTTGCAAATGAAGGGTGAATTTCAGCGATGGCTGGAAAGCAGGGAATGTTATGCAATTTTGCAACGATGTCTGGAGGGGGCACATCGGAAACTCAAGCGACCGGACTGGCTGTCGGATAGCGGAGACCCCGATGATATCTTGGATGAAGTGGCTGTTTTCTGGGAATTTTTGAAGGGTCAGGATGGCTCAAGCTTGGTTGCTCTGGAAGCCTTGGTTGGTCGTCAGGATTGGGAAGGGTTGCGCCGAAAAATCGTTTACATGTACGGGTTATACAAGAGAGAGAAAAGCCGGGATCCTCTATACCAAAGAGTTCGTCAGGTGCTTCACGCCGCCGGCGAAGAGATTGGGTATCAGGCGGGCAGAAAGTATTCTTGGTATGGGGCTAATTATGAATCGGCACCTACTTGTGAATCCTATAAAGAACTTGTCGCTTTTGGGATGAAACCATTTCATCCTCAAATAAATGCTTCCAATATCAACTCGAAAGAGATGATCCTTGTTTTGGCAAAATCTTTCAAAGAGCAAGTTGAACAGGAGCTCGGTTCGGATTGCCGCATACCAATTCGTGAGCTTTGCTCATTTATTCGGGAAGGGTATGATGTAGATATTGTTTACCCAACGCCTGGAAAGGTTGCTGAGCCTTTGGAATATGAAACCCGCGAAGAAGATGAAGAAGTTCGGATCAAGAACGACGGCATTCTGGATTGGCCATACAGTGAGGCGATGTTAATAGAGCTGTCTCGTGTTTTGATACATAGAATCGAGCAGCAAAACCTTGTTCTTCTGTTCTGTCTCATCAGGTATTGTCGGTTGAAGCAGAAAGACGTCGCCAAGGCTCTCGGGTATTCAGGACCATCCGGTATCCATGCCCCGCTGGCGAAACTCGACGCCTTGATCCGTGAGTTTTTCAGCCTGCATGACGGCTTGTCAGCGCCCGATGCCAACGAAGCGCTTTTGCAGTTTTTCGGCAAGTTGCTTCTCGACTCGTGCAATGACGACGACTGTTCCCGTTATGCTTAGGAGAAGAGGACAGATATGACGAAAATTTCCACGATCAAAGAGGCCTGGCGCATCATGTACCAGGACCGTACATGCCCGCCTTATGCCGTGTTGCGCGATCCGGCGCAGACGGAAAACGTGGCGGAACACCGCAAAGGCTGTCCGTTTTGTGCCATGAAATCAACAGAATCAATAGATTATGAGGCTTGGGAGGAGCTAGGGACGCAGATGGCCCACGATTGGCCGAAACCCCAAAAACCGTCGGTTCAGGTCGGGCAGATCTGGAGCCTCGTTGCGACCAAGGGCGGATGGGATGATCGATTCCGACATGTTAATCCACCTATGGTCCTGATTCTGGACGTTTTCGAGGATGTTTCCGGCATTCGCGTTACCCAGCTCTTCGACGTGAAAGCCCTGATGGCCGATGGCGATGTAGATTTGGGTCCGCGTTTCGGTGTGGCCGAAGCTTGGAATACATACGCTCTGGACCAAGCAGATCTCGATTCGTGTTTTGGGACAGTGGGCCATGATGACCTGGATTCCGTCAGGAATGCCGTGCTTTCCGAAGCCCATAATGTGGAAGACGATTCAATTGTCTGGCATTTTCGACAACTGGAACTGGAGGTCGCTTCATTCATGGCCATGGAGGCCATAGGGCGGCTCATGGGTCGTCAGGAACGTAATGCCGTGCGTCAGGAGCTTGCTGATGCCGAAATGGTGAGGGGAAAGATCCTGGCATTCGATCCGCGAATCCGTCTGCCGAAAGTTGAAGATGGCCTGAAGATGCTCGCTGAAGCCAATCTTCCGGACGAACTGATGCTCAAGGCGGCAGCTGTTGAAGGGGAGCAACTTCCCTTTACGGTGGTTTCGATTGGTGGGCCGACGAACCCTTGTCGCGGTTTCCTCGCGGAAGTGCTGGGCTCCGACCTTGAGGACACTGTTATTCGCATAACAGGACGCCTTCCTGAAGAATGCCGGGAAGGCCTCCTGTTTGCTTGGTGGCGCAGACCCGACATAGGACTCGAAGAGGGCGTGGCGGAATTTGATCCGTCTGCGGGCATATTCAGCGCGGTTTTTCCAGGGAAAAGCCAGCTGGATTTCAATATTGGGGAGCCAGTTCTGCTGTTGGTTCAGGTCAACGATGCGCAGGATTGAACGTCGGGATCTTGATTGTCTGAGTCATGACCTGGAAAGAGGTGGCTCTGGTTATGCTTTGAACCCTCATCCGAATATCTGGGGTCGCCGTTGTTCTGCTGAAAGGCTGGAAGAATTGTTGCGAGCGGAAAAACTGGGTGATTCCCTGTGTGAGGCCTTGGTGGTGGCTCATCTGCTGTATCCGCAACGGACCCCCGCTTGGGCCAGACCATGGCTGCACCGGAATGCCTTTGGCGTTACAGGCGCGGATCTGGAGCTTCTCGAACGGGCGCAGTGGCGGGATTTTTTTGTGCCCGTTGCGGACGAACATTCCGGCTATCTCTGGAGACTCCTGGTTGGCATAGGCAGTGATTTGCCCCTTGTAGCGACCGCAGGCGCAAAGGCGTTTGCGCTGGATTCTCTACGCGCATTGGAGGTGGTTAGCCGGCTTGTTCAGGAAAAATGGGAGGAGGGATGCTGCTTCGGGCTTGCTTCTCCAGGCGTGTCCGGTCCCATCATTTCTGGCCAGTCTCTCGGACTTCCCTGCTATCTCGCAGCAGCGGCGTGTATTGAAGGCCTTCCTGATACTCAGATCCTTTCGACGGGCCAGCTTGACGAATTCGGCGCCGTACTACCCGTCAAGTACATCCAAACAAAGGTCAATTCTGCCAGCTTTGGCTTCAAGCTTATCATCTATCCTCAGGGTTCCGACCCGCCCGAATCTCGTCTGGAGTGCGTTCCGGTAGCTCATGCCTGCGAGGCACTGGCGGTCATGGCCTGTTACCAACCGGGGATGGGGAACAAGATCGTCCAGGCCGAAAACGCGCTTCGCTCCGGGCGCGGACTGGCCAGGGAGATCTGTTCCTTTCAAAGTGGGATGGTCTCGTGGCTTATGCGAAATCGTCAGGCCATATCTGAAGTCGTCACGACCGACACTTCCCTTGCCGAACTCGTCACCCAGCTTAAGCGTTGGTGCGATTCGACTCTTCAATGCGAGCCCGAGCTCGGGAGGGCGGTGCTGCAATGTCTTTCACTGGAGCTTGTAAAAAAAGTGGCGGTAGATGATGCGCTGCTTGCCTGGACCATCTGTGTTCTTCAGATGGATCGAATGAATCATACCGGCAGTCTTCCCGAATTTGAGGAGTGGAGGGCCCAGGCTGACGAACTGCGGCCGCGGATCGTTTCCACCCAAGATGCCGCAAGCCTCCTCGCGCTGCATTATGTTCAATCTGTTATCGGCGATAGGCATAATCGCTACGTATTTTCTGTGGAACTTCCCGAGGATGGGGACGCGATGTTTGAGGTCGGAGCCATGGAGGAGACCTTCAGGCGCCATCAGGCCGGTGGGGGGAGGCGAGAAGACGGCCGTCTGGGCAGATACTACGGAACAATCGGGCAGAATTATGGTTTCTGCGGTCCCGACTTTCTTGGGGAAACCCTGCGTTATCTGGAGTTGGCCATTTCATGTTTTTGCGCTGATTCGCAGATGTCGGAGAAGGAGCGAAACCGGGATCTCCTCTATAAGGTGTTCGCATTGTCCTCTGCAGGAAGGACGGATGATGCCCTCGAGACCCTGAGCGGGATACCCGGGCTATGGATGCAAGGGCGGTGGAATCAGAGGGAGATGGATCAATACCAGATGCACGCGTTGCTGCGCGCCCATGTTGATTCTGGAAACGGAATGCGCACAGCCCTTCTGCAGGAGATTTCGGATTTATGGAGGTCGCAGAGAAAGCGTTCGCATCCTTGGCAACTGATAGCATATAACCTGGGCCTCCTTGAGTCTGACAAGGTGGCCTCGTATCATATGCTTTCCGAGTCTCTGTCCATATGTCTATCTCCGGATACTGGGCCAACCATCAAGGTGATGGCCCTTTTGCCATTGGCGCAGCTCCATTCGGCCGGATACAGCCTGCCCGACATGGACGATCAGGTCAGGCGGGCCATTGTGCCTGTCTGCAGTAAGGATCTTTCAGGAGAACATTTCGCTTGCCTCATGCAGGCAAGGACCACAGAAGAGGTCTTGCGGATCGTGCAAAAGGAAAAGGCTCGTCTTTTCCCCTATTCATATCGATAGCACCCGTCTTTCTCCAACCCGTAGCTATTGCAGACAGGATTTGCGATGGGAGCATGCTTTGAATGGTCGGGACGACCAATTATCTCGTTATTGGAGCTCTTTCGTTTTTTAGCCCTCCTCTTTTTCATCAATTTCCATCATTTTAAAATCAGGCCCAAATACGCCTTTGATCACCCCGTCTTCACATCTGGGTTTGGGCTTTGGCATATCGGCCATGAGTTTATCGACAAACTCCTTGCTCGGGCCTTGCTCGTACAGGTGGTCGTAGATGACTTTCCCCACAAGCTGCTCATTGTCGATAAAGTATTTGTAGGCAGAGAGAACTGTGGGCGCTGGTTCATAGATGCCAATAACTGAACCGCTTTCCATCATTAAAACCAAAGCCCGTCCTGAAATAACCTGCTTGGCTGCACAAGAAAGCACTGGTTTAAAACAAAATGTCTTTTCCTGAGACTCTGGGTCTCTGATTAACGATACAAAGAATGCATCAATAATTCCTTCTGTTGCCTTTTGATACGCTCCGATGATTGTTGCTCCACTAATAAGTCCTACACAAAAAATATCTCCCTCTTTTAGATCTGCTAGGTCCATGATTTCCCCAAATTTTTACTATTGTAAGTTATATTAAAATTATGGACTGCACTGACGCGTGTAGGATGAAAAATCCTGAACCTTGGAGGAAACCTTCCGGAATTGAGTGGCCCGTAGTTTCCCGGTAGGTCAAGCGGGCTGAGCAGTCTGCGCATTTTCTCAAACAAATCATAGGATGATCTCCATGTCCACGAATAAACCCTCACGTCGTGGCGACTGCTGCGGGAGGAGTCTGCGGGGCTGCCGCCGCAGGTGAGATCACTGTGGGAACCGCTGCTCTCGGTGTTGCTGCTGCGCCAGTGGTCATCCCGCTTGCCCTGGCAAGTGCCATAGTGTTCTTAGTCGCGAGCGTGTCGACTGGTGAGGATAGGGAATTCCTTGAATCCTGGAGACTACTTTCAACATGCAGGAGGACGCCCCATGACCACTAATGACGCTGTTTATCCCCAGATTGTCGCTTCTGGTTCAAAAGCTTCTGGAACCGTTTGTGGGGATACCGTGATCCCGCGCCCATGGCCTTTTCCATTGCCTCTCCCTCGGCCTCCATTTCCATGGCCGTTCCCTTGGCCCCAAGTCGATAAGATTGGGAGGGCCCTATGAAAGCGGAGTTGGGCAGACCGAAGTCCACTTTTGAAGATCTGACGGGTTAGGCTGGTTATTAGGAGGTCGGATTTTCTTTTTTTGATATTATTAATAATTGTTACTATTTATTAGCCAGCTTACACCACCCCCCGCTTAACTTCTGGTTGCACGACCACGAGGGGGAGGATTGCGCTGTTCGAATCAGTCTTTCGGCAGTTCATATCCAAACCTCAACACAAGCTGCATGCTATCGTGCCTGAGATGCAATCTGCGGACAAAAGATGGGGCTTCAACAGCGGGGATCGGTCTAATCTTTCCAGAATTGCCACCATTTGCGGGAAGGCTCGGCGCGTTTTCGGAACTTGTTAAAATGCTTTGTTACGTGTTGAGTCATGGTGTCGAGGGCAGCACCCTCCACTTCCACGTCAACGCCAGCGGCGATGTCCCGGCCAAGCGCCTTAAGGTTTTTTGTATCCAGATAATGGTCGCTGAACAGCATCGCGAGTGCGACATCCCTGTCAGATCCGTTCATTGGACAATATCCGCAGGCCGGGCAATGGGTCACTGCCCCGAACTTTTCCGCGCCGCATTTCTGGCAGATGGCGAAGGTTATATGCTCCTCCTGGTTGCGTGAGTCGTTGCGCTGTTTGTTCCTTTGAACGGGATAATTGCCTTTGAGAATTCCAAGCTGTGATTTTATTTTTGCGAGACAATTGTCTTGACGATGTCGGTGAGCTTGCTCTGAGACTCGTATTCGGGCTTATACGCAGCCGAGTGTGAGCTGTTTGTCAAAGGATTGAAGCACGAAATGAGCCGTGACTCGATATTTTTCAGCATTTTCTTGTCCACCTTTTCGCCAATGATTTTGTCAAATTGAAACGAAAAACGGGTCTCTGTCCCGCGCGTAGAGTTTTTGCCTGGCGTCCAGTTTCTGAATTCGTCCCAGTTGGCAGCAGCATATCTCACTTTGTTGATATGCGATACGCATCTGTCCTTGACCAAGAGTTCGTCAAAGGATCTGCATCTATTCAGGTCTTGAACAAGACCCTCACTCCCAATTTTTGAGAGGAAAACGCTTTTTGGAAGGCTACTTTTAAACGTAACTTCCTTCCCGCGAAGCGTCAGCGTCTGGATATGCTTTCTGAAACGTTTGTCGATAACGCTGTCTGTTGGTGTGTAAATTCCAATGTAAATCATCCTGTTGTCGATGACATCAAAGATAGAGTATATTCCAGGCCCAAAAAACCGGATATCCCTTTTGGCCTCTGGTTTGGTCGCAACCTTGATGTTGAAGGGGAAATCTCGCTTCAAATCTTCGAAATGGAAAACGCTGGTAAGGTTGGTGATGGATGAGGTCGTGATCGAATATTCCATGAGAGCCTCCAGATTGCGACTATGTGGATGATAATGTAAGGGACGCTGCAAGTTTTTCTCTTTGTGAAGTCTTTTGGAGGCTTCATTGTTGATGCCTCTTGCTTACTTTTCTCAATGTGTAAGGCGCGTGTCCTCACCGGATCACTGCCGAGGCAAAGGCAGCAGGCCTGCTTCGCGGAGTTTTTCGAAGATCGTTTTCAGTGCTTCCAGATACTGCTTGCCCGACTCGATTACGTTTGCCGGAACTCCGTTCTTGATGATCCAGGCATGATCGAAACCATTGCGTAGTTTCGCCATATCTCCAAAAAATCCCTGGAGAATCTCTGCGATGCCAAGCTCCTCGAGTTGTTCCCAGAATGGTTTCAGATGTTTGTAGTCGTTGATTACGAGCGGGGTGAACCGCAACGCTTCCTCAGGTTTCTCGAACTTCCAGTCAGCCTTGGGATACTGGCTCATGGAAGCAAACACTTCCCCGAATCTCCTGCGGTAACCCCTACCTTCTTTGGTGAGCATGCATTTCTTTGTGTATTTTTCCTGTACCCCAAGCATTCCTATTGACGCCACGCACTCTCGCATCACCGTGAAGGCCTGCATTGGCAGGTGGTGCTTGAGCAGCATCTCGGCCAAGATTAGTTGGGTGCGGAAATAGGCCTCGTCGTACCGGCCAGAGGGCGGTTGTTGGCATGCAAGTTCACCGAACTTGTCCCTGACCATCTCAAGCAGGCAAAGGTTTGCCCCGGAGCTTTCGCCAATCTTTTTTTCAATGATGCCAAGCGCAGCGTCGGCAATTGTGCCGACCCGGTTGACGTCAATATTCTTGATGAGGTCGGTCAGGCTTTGGAGGGCTTCAATAAGCTTCTGGTCGTTGAGGGCCTCGAAACTGCTGCCTTTTTCTTCTTCCGCCAGCATGGCGAGTTTTGAAGCGTCGGCGGTCTCGGTCAGTCTGGCTACGGCATCGGCCCAGTCATTGATGCGGTAGAAGCCTGCCATGTCGACGATTTCTGCCTTTACGACCGTTTTGGTTTTGTTTTCTTTCTCCACATAGCCGTAGTAGGCGTGCAGCAGCCTGAATTTGCGCGCCTTCTGCAGGAAGCCGATGGCCGATGAGAAAACGATCGGGACCGATCGGAATCCGTGAGTGAAATCCATGATGACGTCATCGTCGTCTTGGATGGCGTCGAGAAGGATTTCAAACCACTGCCATTGGTCTTCAGAATCCATCCGTGTGGTGAGCGAGGCATTGTCGCGAAGGGCGTCTTCTTTCGCGCCCAGCGAGAGCAGTTGATCCCGGAGGGGTGTCCAGTGCTTTATCCTGGATTGTTCCGTCATGAATATGTGAATCCGGTCAAAGCTTGCCGGGTGATGGTACTCGAGGATGGCCCTCTGGGCAAAGTGGGTTGAGGGCAGCGTCTTGTCCCCAATGGAGTAGCTGACTTCATCGTATCCGATTTTCGTGCTATCGTCCGGGTTGGATCCTGTCCCAAGGAAACTGATGAAAACTTTGCTCATGGATGGCTCCTCGATGTTCTCGGTTGAAGCGATATGGCACCGCCTGCATCTTGGCGGCGTTGTACTCTGACAATGATTTTCATGCGCTCACGATGCACGCCTCGTCTGCTGCCCGCCGTGCGAGGTTTTTCATCACCACCCGCTCAGATGTGTTGGCGTAGCAGTAAGTGCAGAGGTGTGCGCAGGTATTGTAGGCACCAATGTCCTTGCTGACGATGCACCCACACTCCTTGCGCTGTCCGGCGTCCTTGATTTTATCCTGCCATTTCGAGTCCAGATCGGACATGCCCAGCATAAGAGGACGCTGCCTGGGGTTAAGGAAACGCCGCAATTCACTGTCGGAAGGGAAAAGACGAAGCATGAGCTCTCCGTCGATGCAGCGGTTGTGCATGATTCCAAGCTTTTCGAAATTTTCCGCTTCGGCGCAGGTAGCCAAGTCAAGACCCCAGCCGTGGTTCATCTCCGCTATGCGTTGCGCCATCCGCATCATGCCCGCAGTATCGAATTCGCTGTAGTTGATGCCGGCCGAGGCGAGATTGGTGCGGACTTTCCTGTAGGCGGCAATATCCGCAAAACTGAAGACCAGTTTTGACGTGTACGGATGCGCAAGATTCCCAACCCGTTGAACTTTTTTGGCCAGAACATCTTCCGTCACGGTATCTGACAGCAGCAAAGGATCGAAGCGCCATATAATCCGGTCCCGCCCGATTCGAGCGGACAGTCTGGCCATTGTCTCGATACGGCTTTCCAGTCGGGGCACATTCGGTTCCCATCCTTGGGTTTCGTAGTCGTTGATTGTGAACTGGAAATAGTAGTTGATGCCCATGTCCTCGATTTCCTGCAGGTGTGGGAGCAGCGGGGCGGGGTTTTTGGTCCAGAAAACGACCACACGCGTACGCATGAACGAAACGTACTGCACAGCCTGATTGAAAGGGTTGCGCCATGCCGCATGACCAGCTCGCAGACGGTTCATGAACCATTCGGAATGAAAGGCGGGAAGGTCGGTCGATCTGCTGGCCGAGATGATAACAGGCGCTACTGCCTGGACTTCGCGGGCCTGGGGCAGGGAAAGGGTGACTTTTTCCCAAGGGGCTGCTTTCATGGAGGCTCCTTTTTCGTAACTGTTAACCATCAAGTGACAATCGAGTTCATGTTCAGGTCGTTGAAAAACGGCGATTCGTTTGATCCCTGCAAAAAATCCAGATCCTCACCTGTCCCAATACAATTCGAACCTGAGTTTTCATGCTCCTCGCGTTTCTCCCTTTTGAACAAACCGGCTGTCTGGAATTCTTCAATAACCCCGTAGCGGTGGCCAGCTTGGATCCCTTTAGCGCATCTCCGTGAAGCGAAGTGGTGGTCCCGGATACGGCACGCAATTCCTGCCGCATTCTTCAGGGCAGGGCATCGCATTCGGGAGAATATCCCGAATCGACGACGCCAGGCCGCTATTTCCTATCGCGAAATAGGAAAATTTGGTCCTGTCATTGCCGCATTGCCTGTGTGCGACGGGAAAATTGAATTTCGGGTAGCAACCGGCAAGGGAGCACGGGCCTTGCTTCTGCGCGCATCCAAAAGGCATGATGAGCTCGGTGCCTTCGTTCTGGTGCACGAAACGGCTCAACTCCTGAGTCATCACTGTCGGTAGCCATCTTCCTCTGGATTTGATGGTTACGTCCAGCATGGAAATGACCCCGTGGCAGGCGAGGCGAGGAGCGCAGGCTTCCAGGAAGTGCCCATAGCTTGCGTTGATAGAAGTCCGGTCGGCAATGAAGAGCTCCGAGATGGATTTCCACGCCATGACCAGATCGAACTTTTGGGGGAGTTCGCCCATGATGCCATGAAATTCACGGGAAAATGTGGAAGGATCATTGGAGAAGATTTTGTGGATGCGGTGTTGTTCGACCCTCATACCCACGTTATGCCGGACATGATCAAGGATGCCCGCCTGAAGGGAAAGGGCTTCTTTGTTGCCGTCGATGGAGTATACATTAAGCTTGGCTCTGAAGCCCAAAGAGGCGAGGGCATGAACCAAACCACAGAGGTTGCCCCCGGTTCCGGAACCAAAATCCAGCACATTCAGCTCGGCCTTGGCATTCCAAGTACGTCTGAGCGGTGCAAGCCCAAGCAGCAGCGAATGAAGATTGTAGCTTTCACAGAAGCTTCTGGGGAAATATGTGCCAAGATAGCAACGGATCTTGTCTAAATCCGAGTGCAGATTCGACTTGGCGTCTTCGCGAAGTTGGCAGTAGCGCGCACCAAGGGAGCCAGCGGAAAAGAGGACGTCCTGAAGATATGTTGGAATCGTATGATCCCAAGAAGAATCTTCCGTGTAGTAAAGTCCATTCATGTGTCAACCTCCCTTCTGCGCGTGGTGTTTGCGTTATGAAGAGAGTGACGGGAATGGATACGCTAATTTCAAGAAGTTGGGTTATTTGTTCGGGAATAAGCGAGTTGTTTTGATTTGATCTACGTTTTCAAGTAGTTGGTAGCGGATGGGCTGAGGGCGGAACTTAGCATTTTTGCAGAATTTCAAAAATCAAGATGGGAGAAAGCTGCTTAAGAACGAGGCGTTGAAATTCCACAGTGCTACAGTTGAATCTCTTATATCCCCTCGAATCGGGTCATGCATTCAGAGACCAACAAGGAGGCATCTATGAACACCATGCAGCTGTCTTAATCCCCTCGAATCGGGTCATGCATTCAGAGCTACCTTGAGCAACAAGTGCAAGTTCCTGTATACGACTGTCTTAATCCCCTCGAATCGGGTCATGCATTCAGAGCCCGTCTGAAACATTGGCAATGTTTTTCCTCTCATCGGTCTTAATCCCCTCGAATCGGGTCATGCATTCAGAGTCGGTATCCGTGATGACAAGCCAACGTTCGTGACGAGTCTTAATCCCCTCGAATCGGGTCATGCATTCAGAGACGAGATGGGCGGCTATGCCCCGGCCTCACAATATGTCTTAATCCCCTCGAATCGGGTCATGCATTCAGAGGGCATGGTTTACGATATTGCATCAGGACGCTGTTACAGTCTTAATCCCCTCGAATCGGGTCATGCATTCAGAGAGATTCCGGCGCGAAGGTTAGCGTCCTGTTGACCACGTCTTAATCCCCTCGAATCGGGTCATGCATTCAGAGAAGAGAGTTTACGTCATGGCAAAGAAGAACAACGAAGTCTTAATCCCCTCGAATCGGGTCATGCATTCAGAGTTGATCTTCGAAACCTACCCCAACTCCAACGGCCTCGTCTTAATCCCCTCGAATCGGGTCATGCATTCAGAGGACTGCCGAGTTTTGCGGGAACTACCTTTCGAAAGGTGTCTTAATCCCCTCGAATCGGGTCATGCATTCAGAGCACGTTCGGTGGCATCTTGTCCGGGTACGTCGATCCGTCTTAATCCCCTCGAATCGGGTCATGCATTCAGAGCCTTGCCATCAACGCCAGCGTGCTGACAGGCGCCTTGTCTTAATCCCCTCGAATCGGGTCATGCATTCAGAGGCACAACGCCTTAATTGGACGCATATCCCCGCCGTTAGTCTTAATCCCCTCGAATCGGGTCATGCATTCAGAGATGGACATAGGTGTCCGCAGTAAGGCCAGGGAGCTAGTCTTAATCCCCTCGAATCGGGTCATGCATTCAGAGCTGTCATTGTTGACATTGATAACGGCACGTCGCTGGTCTTAATCCCCTCGAATCGGGTCATGCATTCAGAGTTCCGGGCGTGGTGGTGGAGAGAGGTTGAGGAGAAGTCTTAATCCCCTCGAATCGGGTCATGCATTCAGAGCCGTCACAAAGGAGCTGTCGTAATGGCAAAAAGCAGTCTTAATCCCCTCGAATCGGGTCATGCATTCAGAGCACCTTCCGTCGCGTCGTCAACGGCTAGACGCGAGATGTCTTAATCCCCTCGAATCGGGTCATGCATTCAGAGCAGGACGGCCGATCAAGGGACTAGAGGCAGTACTGAGTCTTAATCCCCTCGAATCGGGTCATGCATTCAGAGCGTGCCGGCCAGAAGCTGTACCTCGCTGTAGATCCGGTCTTAATCCCCTCGAATCGGGTCATGCATTCAGAGCGAGCGGTGGAATTCGCGGCAAGCAAGGACAGAAACGTCTTAATCCCCTCGAATCGGGTCATGCATTCAGAGTTTTCGGAAGAGCCATGCGCACCATGCAGCATGTACGTCTTAATCCCCTCGAATCGGGTCATGCATTCAGAGACGATTCTAAAGAGACTGTTCCTGCATCTGCTATGTCTTAATCCCCTCGAATCGGGTCATGCATTCAGAGAGTAAACATGCTCCAACGTGGAAGCGAGAGCGGAAAGTCTTAATCCCCTCGAATCGGGTCATGCATTCAGAGGCTGGCGTGATGAAGTGCGGCTCGGCCAACGTAGAGGTCTTAATCCCCTCGAATCGGGTCATGCATTCAGAGCTTAAACGCATGTTGAAGGCCGAAGGCTTCTCGTCTTAATCCCCTCGAATCGGGTCATGCATTCAGAGGGCGTTGGCTATGCCTATTTGATAATAGGCTTTTCATGTCTTAATCCCCTCGAATCGGGTCATGCATTCAGAGTCTTGGGTCTCTGAGTTCAGGGTTTGCAAGGGTTGCGGGAGGCGCTCTCACGGATCCCCCCTAAAAAAGGGCCTCGGGAAATTTTGTGTGCCATCCAATGCGTACTTTTTATATACTAACCATCCAATTTTGCAACGAAAAACCGCTCTCACGTATCGATTTTCGCCGGGTGTGCAATATCAGGCGGATAGCAGATTATTCAAAAAACTACGGAGATGCGTGAGAGACTTTTTTCGGTGCGATTCACGCTGTGGCATCGGGAGTGCGCGCGGTTCACCTTCGATTGTTGCAAAACGGCAGTAGAACGTATTCACAGCAAACGTTCTGATACTCTTTTTTCAGGTTCACCTGCCGAGCCAGGTGAGCGCCGCAGATGTGATGCTTTGTCTCAATAATAACCGCTTGCTGCCATTTCCGGTTCCTGGCCCGCTCCGACCAGTTCGAATTGCGCCAGACATCCCTTGCATTGGCGGTAGAAGCGAACGCTATCCGTTTCATGATCGATGAGGCGGTCCAACTCGTCCTGAATTTTCAGAAGCTGCCTTTCGGTCAGGTTAGGGCATTCAAAGACGGATTTCTGTACACGCCGTCCGTAGCCCTGCAACAGTTTGGCCGCCTTGGTACGGAAACGGTCTTCGGTGATATCATAGCTGATCAGGTAGTACATCAGCGCACCTTGTCCCATGCGAAGGGCAGGTACATTTCGCTCTCGCCCATAATCCAGGAATTGAAGCGCCTTGCCTGAGCGAAGAGGATCTCCCTGTAGGAAGTTTTTTTGCCGTCCGCAGGATCTAGGACCCGCGTATTCATCCATGCGTCGTAGGCTTTTAGCAAGGCTCGCATCGTCGCGGGCTTCATTTCGACCGGGCGCCTTGCTTTGAGTTCCTCTTCATCAGCGAAGACTTTTTGATCAGATGGACGGTAAACAAAATTGTCCGGCGAGATTGACTTGCGGTTCAGCAGGCCGAGAACCAGGCGGTCTGCAATAAATGCACGCCATTCCTCCACAAGATCGCAAGCCAGAGAAGGCCGGCCATAGGACACTTCATGGAGGCTGCCGAGATAGGGGTCGAGACCCACGCGCTGGATGGCCGAAAGTACCTCGTTCGTCAGTACGGAATACACGAAGGACAGCAGGGCATTAACCGGGTCCGTCGGCGGACGTTTGACCCTGCCAGGGAAGGTGAAGTCAGGGTTGCGAAGCATGTCTGGAAATGCGCTGAAATAGATACGGCTTCCGTGTCCTTCGACCCCGCGTATGAAGTCAAGATCGGTCATGCCGGAGGGAAAGCCCTTCTCCAGCGCGCGGATGGCCGCTCCAGAAGCGAGAAGTGTGGGCTCCCCGAATTGTTGCCCCCTAAGGAGCAGGAGTCGGGCTTGGCTCCGCAGTTTGCCTTTGACAATGCTCTCGGCAACGGCTGCCTGCATCACCGGATCCGACAACCTGAGGTATTGGGCCTTGCGTCGGAGGACCTGTTTGTGTTCATCAACACAGAGTCTGCCCTCGAAACGTCCGGTCGGTGTGAGCAGGACGGTTTCGATCCTGTTGCGAACGAGCGCGCGCAGCACGGCTCCGCTGAGGGACGTGTAGCCGATGAGGGTCAGCTGCTTGAGTCCGTCTAAAGATACTCTGTCGATGACTTTTCCGTCACGCGTCAGGGCCAGGTTCGTTCCTTCCTTTTTGAGGAACGTCCCCGGTTCAAGCAGATATATTCGTTCCACTATTGCCTCCACCTGTCAGGGAGTGCGCATTTGCGAACTCTTCGCATCATGTCATGGCCTTGCCGGGCTCAGGCAGAAAACGGCCGACCAGTTCCAGACTTTGACGTAATTGGTCGAGAGCATCCTGAAGGTTGGAGACGTTTTCGGACTGTCCGCATCTGCCGCTTTGCCAGCCGTCAACAAACAGTAGCGGATGCCCGTAAGCCGCCCCTGGAGGAAAATCACAGAGATCGCGGCTGCTTTCGAGCAACGCGTGGATTTTTTTGCATCCCAGAGGGGTGCCGCGCAGACGCGAGATGCGGTAGTCAACGAGGTGCCGGTTGTATTCGGCCTGGTTGCCGAGCAGGGCGTGCAGAACGGCTCCCCGCCTGTCCAGAAATCCGAGGACACCGAACAGAACGCGCTCTTCTCGGACGGAGAGGGCGCGGCCTTCTCGACACAGGCTGAAGATGCCCGCAAGAAGCGGGCAGGCTGCCGAGATGGCGGCCAACTCGGGGTAGTCGTTTTTCCATCGCTTGAATGAAGGGTGCTCAACGACAGTGGCCTTGGGTGCGGCTTTCGCAGCGGACAGAGCGGCCACGGAGTTTATAGTCGCTTGCTCGAGTTTTTCCAGCTGCCTCCACGCATCTCCACGATCCCCCGGCAGAAAGCGGGAAGGTTTGCCGGAGAGGCGGTGAATACCGAGCGGCAGCTTGACCAGATTCCCAAGACCCTTGCCCGACAAGTGATCCTGCTTTGGAAACACCTCCAGAGTGAAGCATGGCAGGTCTTTTGCCAGCGAATTCGAAAAGTTATGCAATATGCTCCTGAGCTTTGCAGGGTCCACCGGGTCGTCGAAGGGAAACCAGAAATGGTAGCCCTTGGAACCGCTGAATTCGACGATGCATGATAGCCCCATGTCACCCGCCAGGGCTGGAATTCGTTCCAGAATATAAGCGAGTTCCCGACGTACGGAGTCGCGTTGGGACGCAGGAAGAGATGGCTGGCGGAGATCTTTGCGCAGGTCTGCATCTATGACACCTATCCGCACCCGGCCATCGGCCTGCATGAGATATATGCCGAATGTCCGGAGCCCCGAGAGGTGCTCGCGCAGATCCTGTTCCGTCATGGGACGCCTTACCGGCATGTACCCGCTTTTACCTTCCGCTTTGTCGACCCACTGACGGGCGAAGCAGTCCTCGCGGCCTCGGAATATTTCCATGAAGCGCGAAATGAGTATTTTTTCTCGGTTCATGGTCACAAAGGAGGCGTCCGGAATTTCCGCTTCGCGTTCCCAGCCTTGGGGCTGCGTATGGAAAAGGGCGAGAAACTGCGGGGCTCGAACCCTGCATTGTGCGCGGAGGGTGGCAAGCCCAACGCTATCATTCATGGCCTGGAGGTAGTCCCTGTGCTCGTTCCACGCTTCCTCGGAATCGGGATAATGTTCGTGGAGGTGATCGAATGCCTTTTCGGCAATGGCGATGTTTCCAGCGATCTGGGCGCAGGAGGCCCAGGACAGGAGTTGCTCGGGATTCAGATGCTCAAACAGTTCCGTGCGGGAGAGTAAGGCTGTGGTTTTGTCGGGGTTATGGCCGGTGAGGACCTGCTGACGCAGATTGTCTAGCAGAAGGTCGTACTGGACGGCTCCTTGGGTTTGTTTTGGGATCGCGTTCACTGGCATCCCCCCTCGCGCAATGCCTGGCGAAGCTTGGGGAGCCATGGGTAGCGTGGACGGTGGGCGGAGAGGTCGCGTTCGAAGCCGAGGGCCTTTTCCCTTTGTCCCGATCGCAGGGCGGCCACGGACTGCCAGAAAAGGCCGTCGGCGCATGGGGTGGAGTACGCTTCCATGTGGAACGCCACGGCTTTTTCAGCAAAGGCGGCCACGTCGGCGAAGTTTCCCTGGTTGTAGGCGATGCGGGCCAGACGGGTGAGACCCTTGTGGCGTCCCCGCCGGTCGCGCTCACAACAAGCCAGGAGGATGCGTCGAGCTTCCTCGATGCGGCCAAGGGCGACGAGGCAGTCAGCTTCGGTCCAACGCACGTAGGGGCGACGAGCCTTCTGGGGGATGCGTTCAATAGCCTGCAGTCCCTGCTCCGCATTGCCCATGGCCAAGTGGCAGCGTCCGCTCAGTTCGTGAACATAGTCTCCATCCGTCGGGTTGGTGAACAACGCCGCAGCGTCCAGAGCTTTCAGTGCCTCTTCGAAGCGCCCAAGTGCATGCAGGGCCTTGCCCTCTGCGAAATGCTTGTGCTCGTTTTTCAGGTAGGAGGTCCGGGCGTCCTCTTCGATTACGATCCTGACATGTTCGAGAGCAGTCGCAACTTGTCCTTCCTGGAGCATGCACGAGGCAAGGGCGTATCTTGCCTTTACGGCATTTTTGCGTTCCTGGTGGCGGCTCAGACGCGTCTCCGGGGGATATTCATCCCAGTTGCGCACGGCCTGGGCCAGCAGGGGCAGGGCTTTTTCGGGCTTTCTGTCGAAGTCCTTGAAGAGTCTGCCTTCGCGATAGAACGGCGTGACCCGGTCGGGCAGGATGGACTGGGCCTTGCGGAAATGTTCGTGGGCCTCCTGCAGTCGGGTTCTCTTTTCCTGGCCAGGAAGAATGATCTCCTTGGCGTTTGCGGCCTGCAGACTGCTCATGAGCGTGTACCCGAGGGACGACCGGTAGCGAAAATTTTCAGGGTCGCGCTGGACGCATATTCGCAACTCGGCCAGGGCTTGGTCGAAGCGCTTGAGCTGGCCGAGGACGAACCCCAGGCTGGAACGGATCTCCATGTCCAGGCCATGGGTAATCAGGGACGGTTCGTGATCTTCGATGGGGTAGAAAAGATCCAGGATTTCCTGCCAGCGGTTTTCGGCCTGAAGGCTACCGATCTCTGCCAGGACCCGGTCACGGAGCTTGCATGCCTGTTCCGCACCGCCAAAGCTGTCTGCAAGTGCTGCAAAGGGATCGACAACAGCCCCAATCGCGTCCGGGCTCAGGTCAATGGGCAGCGCTCCCTGCTGCTGGAGTTCTGTGGACGACACCGGGACGGCCTGGGGCTTCGGTGTTTCTTTTTCGGCGGACGGCAGAGAGATGATGCGGACGGCTTGGCTGTTCATGCGTTCCTCCTGGGTATGAAAGGAGGGACGGGAACGGGAGGCGTGTTTTCAAGCCTTGATTGATGTTAGTCTTGGATTTCCATCCGGAAAAAGGGTGCATACCTTCGAAATCGCTCATTGCGCAAGGCTTTGCCAAGGCCACCCACTCTGGAACGCTCTTCGTATCCCTCGTGGTCGTGCATTTCCCACACGAGCAGCTTCCAGTCGTCCTCAACGGACACGAGATAGCGGTCCGTGGTGTTGCCTGGTTTGAGCCAGAAGATGCCGGATTCGGCGTTTCCGTGTTTGTCCTTCGACAATTTGTCAGGATGACGGGCTATCCGTTCGAGATACTCCAGCGGATTGACGTCGCTCCGCGCTCGAAGTCTGCGCAAGCCTGTCATGGCTTCTTGCGAGAGGTACGGGATGAGGGCCGACGGTTTCTGCAGTTCCTCGAGGACCAGAAACCCGACAGCGGAAAGGGTTACGTCGGTAGCATCCATGTCGAACAGCACTTCAAGGGACAGCCGTTGTTCCCTGGATAACGCTGCGGAAAATTCCTGAAGGGGGATGGCGCATTCACGTTCGATCCGTTCCAGAACCGGGCGGACGGCGTTTAGGGATGCCTTCGAGAATTCGACCGGGAGCGGAGGCAGGTCGATGAGTTGGGACGAGAATTCGAATATGTATCTACAGGTTACCTGCCGGAGCATACCCAGCAATACCGTGTAGGGGACCAACGCCTTGAAGCCGCCTGTAGGGTTGAGTACACACTGTCCGTTCCCGTGGCCATCAATGTACTGGAGCAGTTTTCTGAGATAGGCAACAACGCCGAATCTGCTGAATTTCCTGGCGTCTTGAACCTGCAGGCCGGGAATGATCTCCACTTTGGCATCGAGTCCGTTGGCTCCAAGGAAGCGGGCTACGGCTTCGGCGCAGACCTGTCCGTCCAGCGTTTCGGAGGAGAAGAGCACAACCGTGTCGGCAGCGCTTACCCTCATGCGGGCAAGGGAGTGGATTTCCGCCGAGAGGTGATCGGCCAAGTGCCCATCGTCATGCATCGAGAAGCGCCCGAGAAGTTCGCTGAGAAAGCACACGGCCCAATCCTTGCCGCCGCATTTCAGAATGGCTTCGGACGAAAACCTGCCGAATTCCTCTTTCGGCCATTCCTTGGCGGCGCTTGTGCCACACGTGCAAAGGTAGATCATTACGTTCTCCGGTTGATATGCCAGAAGCGTGGAAGGCAGGGCATGTTCAAAGCAGGATCAGTTCCCATCCTTTAGGCGCGATGGTCGAGGTGATCCTGCCTTCGCCGGTTTCAGTCTTGCTGCGAAGGTCGTTGTGAAACAAAAATACCGGGGGAGTGCCGGGACGCGGACGACCGCTGTCCTGGACGGCCAGGCTCCGGCCGCAGTTGCCGGCCATGATGGCCAGCAGCAGCGGGACCGGACTGATGAAGACCACAGGACCGATGGTGCGCATGAGGTCAGCAGCCATGGCCTCCTGCTGTGCGCGGGACAGGCCCTGGGCCGGAATTTTGATGGATTCGTATGAGCCGAACCGCTCCCCGAGAATCCGGCCTTGGGCCGGATTCAGGGAGTGCTGTTCGTTGATGATGACGCGGGCGGGCATGTGAAACCTTGGGTTGAGAGGACTGTCTAAGTTTTAGAGTTGACTCATTTTACATTAAATATGTGATAGTTGAGTCCGTTTCTGTGGTGCCCACATCACTTCTTGTTTGCGATACTTTCAAGCAAATCGAATTTTTTTGTCCATTTTGTGCTTTGCTCACGCGTGATGCCAAACGCTTTCATGGAATCAAGGAACTCACGAGCGCGAACGGGTGTGATCAATTTGTCCGCATGCTCTTTTGTGATCATTTCGCCTATCGTATCTTTTGTAGGGGCTACCGTGTGAGAACTCGTCGCAGGTGTTCGTTGTTCCCTGACTTCCTGCCTGCTTTGCCGATTTTGACTCGTGTTTGTTCCGGCTTTTTCGGACTCGTGAGTATGCTTCTCCCGGTCAAATGGCTCCAATCTTTTAATTATGCGCTGATTTCTTTCTGAAGTATCATTTTCTGAATCTATCAGGTCATAACCATAAAGAAGGTCTGCCTTAGGATTGGAAGAGACTATTTGAGGAAGCGCCTGGGCTTTTATCTGCCCCTTGCCACCGACCTTGGCCTGCAGAGGGCCATCAGCCCATGTTGTTTCAAGCCCTTTCAGGGTCTTTTTAGGGGAAGCATGGCGGGCAAACCAAGTCAGACCTGCGCGCGTCGTCTTGTTCTTGTTAACGGTGACGGCCCGCGGATAGCGAAGTTTGTCGACCGGAACCTGTGAAGCGGAGTACAGCTTGATGCATTCGGATATGCTTCTGAATCCTTGGAAATAATCATCCAGGATTTTCAGCTGTTCTGGTGGGAGGGTCAGGTTTTCGCCATGTTCAGAACGGCCTAACGGTTCAGAGGAGTTCCCGTCTTCGTCAATCAGCCTGCATCCGATTACCCGGCAATGTCCAAGCCCCAAAGGCTTCCCGCCGCCAAGTTTCCAGTCCACCGAAATGGCCGAAAAAAGCAATGCCAACTCAACCTCGTTGAGAGCTCTGAAGGAAATGCGCAGTTTGCCGGTCATTCCCTCTTCAAGAAGTTCGGCGGTCTTGTTGACTTTCTGCTCAGCTGGCAATTTCAAATCCCCACGTTCTACGTACACCCCCTGAACGGAATATCTCCAAGGGGCGTTATCCTTCCGTTCGATGGTATTGCGATAGACTTTGTAGCCTTTGAGGGGAGAGTCCACGTTTATCTGGTCAAGATCGTCCGCGTCTCGGTAAAAGGCCAAACAGCCGGGATGCGGGGCCGAAAGGGGAGCCAGGACTTCCTTGCTGGTTTTTTGTTTCGCATCAAAAAAAATCAGGTTTCCCGGTCTGATTCGAGCGGCAAACGGGCCTGCGGCCTTCGGGTTTTTCTTGTGCGGAATCTGGCCAAAGAGATTCGTGACCGTGTCCACAAGACCGTCGTCACGCATGCTGTCCGGAAGAACAGCCTTGTGATGATCCCGGATCAACGTTTCCAGTTTTTTGCCTTGCCGTCCCCAGCGTGCCCATTGGAGTGACTTGATGTCGGCCTCAGAGGTGATTGCTGTGCAAGCCGCATTGGCTGGTTCGAGCCAGACAAGGTCCCCGGGTTTGAGTTCAGGCCGATCCGAATGACGATGGCGGCCCCGATAATCTTCCCAAAAGTGTTCGGCCAACTCTAATTCGACATCATTGCCTCGAAATAATCCTTCTTTTTTACTTTTTTTATTTACAGGTGTTCCGCTGAGCTTAACTTCATATCCGTTGTAGATCAGTGGTGCTGGATTGGCTTGCAAACGTTTTTTATCCAGGTCACCTATCGACATTGTCAGTTCGTCCGCCTTGATCAATTGTGTTTCGCCAAGCTCGATGATTCCTGGGTGATTTGCGTTTCCTGGCCGAATGACTTTAGCCAGAAAAACATTGTCCGGAACATTAGCTATGATTCTGCTCGGTCCAAGTTGAGCGTCGCGCCCTTGGGTCAACCATAAATTCTCATCCATATAACCCAGCGTTCCGCCGCTGATGATAGTCATCAACGTGCGCAGAGACCCGCGAATGCTAGTCGCCGGCACAATCACGTCATTGGCGATGGTCAAAGCCTTGAACGTCTTGTGTCCATTTTCGTCATGGTCGGCCTTTGGACTGCAACTCATAAGAGGGGACAGATTTTTTATTTCTAAACTCAATATCCCGCTGATCCGTTCTCGTTCATCAGGATGCTCGTCAATGCTTAATGACGTAGGAGGTACTCGCTTCACTTTCTCAGGAAATGGAATGAACGTGTAAGGATTGTAAAAAGGAGCTCCGAGCATGCTTGCGCTTGCGGCGTTAGCATTGCTGCCGGCCTCTTGGGTATTTCCCCCTGTCTGTCTTTTAGCAAAATTTTTGGCCATTACATGATCTCCTTGCACAAAGATTCCAGCTCTTCGCCATGTTTTCCGGTTACGGTAATGGACTTGATTTCCAGACGTCCCCCGCTCTTGCTGGAGCCGATCAAGAGAATGCCCAGATGAATGGCTCGCAATGTTTTTGCCAGCAGCTTGGCTTCTGTTTTTGTTGGATTGGCGACAGATATTTTTACAGGGAATTTCAATGTTCCGCTGACAAGGACCTGATTACTGAATAGAGCGCCTTCATTTGCGCCGCCGGAAAAGCGATCGATGGCTACGTGCATTCTATCCTGAACATCATCGTCGGCTGTATTGGCAGAAGAAAAGGAGTCAGTAATGTGTAGACGTCCCTTTTTGTACATACTGCCAAAAAGATCCAGAATCGGGTCCTCAAGAAGCGATGGATCTTCCTGGTAGTCCTCTCTGTCCAATGGATCGACAAAGCCCCATCCTGCATCGTCGGCTTTATGGTCGCCTTGAGATTGCCTGCTCCACTGGTCATACGAGTCACGAATGTTCATGCCCTCTCGGGCGGCCAGACGACTCATCCAGCTTCTGACAATGCCACGCAGGGATGAACCCGGTATGCGCCAATGATCGCTTCCGTCAGCAAAATAGACTTTCTGGGGCTTGAGGGCGTAGTCGGTATCCTGTCCATCCCCCACCAGGAGATCTTCCCCACGCGGGACGCCCAACTCCAGATTGACGCTCAGAAGTGACGCTTCTTCGGGAACAGCGACCTTGTCGCCCTGCAAACGTACTCCAGACTTTCGCTCTTCGTATTCCGCGTCCATCCATGCAGCAACAGCCTCAATGTCATCGAGGTCAAATGCTCTCAGATAAAGGCCGCCATCGACCCGCATGCGTCCTATCCCGCGATTGCTGTTACCTCCGACCAGAAGCTCGGCGCCGAAAATCCGGGCTAGATCATTGATAAACTCAATGTACTCTTCACGAGATCCTGCGCCGCTCTTCAAGGTGATGGAAAGAAAAGCCGAAGCCCCTGGGGGGGTTGCTTCCAGGGAGAAGAGTGCTCCTTTGGCCACTACACCAGTGTGGCGGTTGATCATGTTATGCGTTCTCTCATTGACCGTTTTGCAATCGAGCACGGTATCGGAGATTTGGATGAACGATTCGTTTTCTCTGAACTCGTCAAGGGCGCTTCCAAACCAGCGATCGGCCTTGTTGGTCCCTACTGAGTTTCTGTAGGCACTCCTCAATGCGCCCGCCAAGGCCGTGCCCCGCAATATGAATTCGTCTCTTCCGTTCTTGGATACAATTTGGCGATTGGAAACGGCTCCTGCCCCGGGAGCCACGCCTTCGGGAAAATTAATTTTTGCAGTTATTTTGTAGATTGTATTCATGAATTTCACTCCCCCTTGTCCGCAACGAGCAGGTCCTGGCACACTTTGAGTACCTGACAATAATATGCTGCGTCAGCGCTAATCCCTTTCTCCATCTCCAGGACAACGTCCTTCCAGCGTTGCCAGATGCTTTCCGGCCGGTCAGTCCGTTGCCGTTCCAGATACGCGAGTGCATTTTTGCTATTAAGGCGCGTCAACTCACGGACCCTGGAGATCTGGCTGGCAGAAAGTTGACTGGCCTTGGCTTTTTCCCAAAGGGCGAAGCCTTCTTGGGCGAAGTTTTTGATCTTCTTCATTTTTTTGGGCCGTGGAGGATCAGGGAACAGAGCCTCGGCAATGCCAGGATGAGGCATGACCGCTCCGAGACCTCTCTCGCGACCTTTTCCAACTCCTGCCACCAGGATTTTTTCCAGTTCTGTAACAGGTTTACTTACACGGAATACCGACCCGGTATTGATCACCGCGACCGCTCCCAAGAGTCCTTTGTGTACAGTGCTGTTCCATCCAAACAGTGTCGAGATTGCTCCACTTGAGTCCTCGACTTCTCCAAAACCATGCTCATGAGCCAGTTTCTTTATGATCTGCGCAAATGGTTTGTTCATTTCGTCGTCGGGAACTAACAAAGGAGACTGAACAATAAAAATATTTGCCGGTCTTTTGAACAAGTCGATGGATTCCATAGGCATGCTGTACGCTGAAAGCAGGCCGCCGCCTCGAACAGATCTAGATTTTCCCAAGGTGACAAACGGGTTGTCTTCCAAACTCTGCTTGAGCAATTCTGCCGCCGATTCCGGCATGGAGACTATGCCCGTGAACGTCATTGGAGCCATGGCTTCGATTGTGTAGAGATTACGTTTTTGGCCGCCTTTTCTGTCTCCATTGATGACCCCGTGTGCGGTAATCACCCTGGGCATATCTGATGACTTCCAAAGACGTACCTTTCCAGAATTGTACAAAAGAGCGCCGTCGGCAGATTTCAAGGGAGAATTCGGCGGAATCTTGTCCCATTCATAAGGACGAATCATCTCGTCTTCAAAATGGAACATGCCCTGATTGTCTGTCAGTTTGCTCAGTTTGTGTGTAAAAGAAACTTTGATGGAAAGTGATCCTTCGGAATCAGTGGGATTGAGTGGCCACGCCCTGAAATTGACATCTTCATAACAAGCTGTGGCGACTTCTGTGGAAACATTATTCAGACGATGCAGAATCGCGCCTTGGACGGCGCTGGCCGGGATCGTAAAACCGGACTTGATCATGTTGTTTTGTATAATGGGAGTTTCAGGCACACAGATTGGATTCTGAGCCCTAAACACAAGCTTGAGCATTACCGGACGGTTTGAATCCGTGCGAAGTTGAATTTTTTGTGGGTGGAAAGC
The DNA here is from genome assembly GCF_014873765.1 of Desulfomicrobium macestii. Lineage (NCBI taxonomy): Bacteria > Pseudomonadati > Thermodesulfobacteriota > Desulfovibrionia > Desulfovibrionales > Desulfomicrobiaceae > Desulfomicrobium > Desulfomicrobium macestii. Next base: position 46,049 of record NZ_JADBGG010000030.1, read on the forward strand.
CGGGATAGACTTCCAGTCAGTGACTTTGGCCAATGTCCGCAATATTTGGCCGGGAGTTTTGTTTTCTGCTGGTATGGAGACAAAGCACGCACCTGCACCACGATTCCTGTTTCCGCCAACCGCAAAAATCGACAGGAGGCCAAGTTTCAAGAGTTGCACATATTCATCTGTCAAACCAGTTCGGAAATGAATACTGCCCTTGAACTCCGTTCCTGTAGATACGGCTTCGCTTGTGCGCAGTGAGCCCTGATCTGCAGTACCGAATTCATTAAGTGCTGTTCGCGAGATGTCGATGACCGATGCTTTGTCCGCCACTGCGTCATCAAGATGAAAAAGAGCCCCTCCACTGAGTCCCTCGGCACCGAAGAGCGTGTCCAGAATAGTTTCGGGAATGAACTCGTCCACAAGATTTTCGAGGTTCTCACGCATAAGCCCTTTCAGGTGTGATGCCGGAATAATGACATTCCGTTCAACATCCCTGGGCAAAAGTGAATCGGTCAGGCTTGTGCCCAAACCACACGCCGGTTCACCATCGGAAGTGAGTTTTATGGTGAAGTTGATTGTGCTCATCAGACGGTCTCCTTTTGCATGCGGCCTTCTTCTTCAAGAAGCATGAGGGCATCGATGATGTTGGTCGACTGCTCTTTTTTGTCGGGGGAGAGAAACCATGAGTTGCCTGGCTTTCGAGCGTCAAATTCTTTGAGGTCCTTAAAAATTGTATCCCCATGGTTTTTCTTGCACTCTGCGTAAAATGCCAGACGTTCGGCATAAGGTTTTGAGAGGGCGGGTAAAATTTTGTGTCGCACAGTTGTCGGCACCCGTTCGTATTTTCGGGCAACCGACTCAATGTCGTGATATTCATCCATAGTACACGGTCGGCAGGTCAACTTGACGATGCGGTCCAATTCTTCGTCTTCAAACAGCAATTCACGTTGCCTTTTTGCTGCAGGGCTATCGACTAGGGTGTCTGTGATCTGTTCCCAATCGATACAGGCAGGCGAGGCCTCGTTCTTGATTCCCTTTTTGCGGCCTCGTGTTTTTGCACTCGCCAATAACGTTTCAGAGTATGGAATCGCCGTATGTAGCGGCAGACTGACAGGTGCGTAGAGAACTCCTGCAGTAATAGTCAGTCTACCATTGGTCGCAGGCCAAAGGTGCGGAGATTCTGCGCTGGTCAGTTCAAAAATTCGCATTGCTTCTTTCACAAAGGTCATAGCGTACGAGCAGTGACAGAGAACAACGATGTCATCCCCCCCGACCAGCAATGGACGGACAGGGAGGACGACATCCTTCCCTGTCTTCACCGTTTCCTTGCCCTGGTCTGAATCGGCCCATTCCGAAACCACTCGTTGAATGGCCGCTGTCGCGGCTTTGCACGTACAAAGATCCAGGGCGTAACTCATTTCACGTATCCATCGCTGCAGTTCCTGGGTGGATAGCCTCTTTGGATTGTCCTTGCTTACTTGGTGTCTGAACTGCATTCCCATGTCGTTTCCATCCATGGAAATGATTGCCCAGCGGTTGCGATTGCCCAAGGCTTTTGCGCCAGCCAAGCCGTCCAGTCCGTCGTCGTCATCGACATTATGGAAAAATTCCAGATTTTCATTAGGAATTCCAGGGAGCAAGATATCCTTGAGAAGCTTGTTCTCGAAATGGCGGTAAATCTTTTCCCCCCGTTCGTAGAGTCGTTTATTAAGCACCGGATGGGGTCTGTCGTCTGAAACCGGGTACAAACCACTTATCGGGCAAGGGCGACCATTGTTCATGACTGGAACAAAAGAGAAGATCTCGTCAGCATGTTGGGATGCCTGGCTGAAATCTTCATTTTCGCCAAACCGTATATCGAGCCCAATACCGTGCGCCTTTGCTATGATCTTTGACTTCAGATCGTTCAAAATTTGTTCGTCTTTGCAGAGAAAAGTTCCCTTGCCGCCTCCAGCGAAAATGAGTTGCGTATTTGCATTGTGAAAGCCAGGCATGGTTATCTTGTCAAAACGATCAATGAGGGCAGAGCCGCCAATAATATATTTCAATTTGGGGATTTTAAATATAAATGACTGAATTCCTTTTACATCATAACATAGATATCTCTGCATTTGGCTTGCCCTCCCGCATTACATTAATTCACTCGATATTCCATCTGCCCCAGCCCGAAAGTCGTCTGCTTGCCCACGCGCAGGATGCGTCCCATCTCCAGCAGTGGCAGGAATTCTTTTATTCTTCCCTTGTAGGAACAATAGCCGGTCAGGCCGCCGAGGAGCATCTCTTGGTCCTGGCGGCTGGAAAAACGCTTGTTCTCGAGCCAGGCCAGTCGGCTGTGTTGAATTGTCACCGCTTCGGCACGATCCACGAGGCCTCTGTAATCAAGGTCCGGTTCGCCGTTGCCGAAACTGGAAAACAGGCCCGACATTCTGCGGAGCAGGCTCCTGATCAGGACGTGGAAGGGGAGGTCGCCAGCGAGACGATTGTCTCTCTTGATCCGAAGCGGGGTCGCCCATGAGACCTCAACTCCATGCGCATCCGTAAGGACGGTGTCCGGAAGTGATTCAAAGTTGAGATCCCGGACAATCGGTTCCGCCGTCATGCGTCCATCACGCCCATCATAGAGAGCGCGGCCGTCCATTTTCATCTGCTGTATGACGTATCTGGCTCGTGGCCCTTCCTCGCCCCTGCCGATCCCTGACTGCCCCATCTTTTCGAAGGCGTAGATGAAGTAGGGGAGATAGTGGTTTGCTTGGCCGAACAGTAGCAGGGAAAAGTCGAAGGCTTCGCCTCGTTCGTAATGGCGCTTTCGGTCCAACGGAGGCGATATACAGTAGGGATGCTGGGCTGTCCCGTGAAGCTCTGGAGACATGCCGCTCTGCGGTTCGAACATGGTGGGGTACAGACAGCGCGTTCGCAGCAGGCAAGACCCGCATTCGCGGGTGGTCATGGAGCAGCTGACGCTCTTTAGCGCCCAGCCGAATCCCCCGCGAAAGGTTGATCCCTTGAACTCCGGCAGGACTGCGTTCTCCTTGAATATGGCCCGAAAATCGTAGCGCCCGTAAAGCATTTTAACCTCCATCGGAGAATATAACGGGAGGAAGTCGGTCTTTTTCAATATTGCATCGAAAAATTTCAAAACGCCTTGGAATTTTATTTTGAGCTAGTATCAGACCAGGAATGTATGACACAAGCAGCGTGTGATTATATGGTTCACCTTTCAGATGAGGGATGTCTGACAAGGGCTTGTCATGTTTTGCGCTCCCGCAGCCTTACTGGATAAACACCTATGGAGAGTCTTTAAGACGGCAAAGCCCCTGCAAAGAATTATATACGCCTGATAGAATAAAAATGAACCGCTGTCATGCTTGACTTTAATATCAATAATCAGATTGATTCCAATCTGGGACTCTGTTTATGATTGCATAACAGGAAAACAGGGGGTCAATTTTGGACTGCTTCCTGTGTCACGATTCCGTGTCATGACAATTTCCCATCATCCAGTTCTTTTTGTGTTTCACTTTTCGTCCTGTTTGCTTCGTGTCATCTTTCATGACAACAGTGACCATTTTCCGGCCGCATTGCCGGATGCCTTCGCGCCTGGCCTTTCGGCGGGCTTTCCTGCTCAATTCCTTGCCGTCAATCTGCATGTCTTTTAATCCTTTCCTGCTTGAAGATTCCCGGTAGATGGTACTGGACCCGGGTTTTCGTGGCCGTGTTGATTCATTGAGGGGATTTCAGTCGACCGCTTCGAGAAACGTCGCGTTGTATTCTGGAACGTGTTTCATAAAAAGGATTACGGAATCGGCGGGCTTTTTTTCAAGCAAACGATCATTTTGGGCGCGGAATATTTGGCCGGCAACCAGTCCTTGCTGCAATCCTGCTTGAAAAAATTGACTATGTTCCCGCTAAGATGTGGAAGTCAGCAGAAATGGCAGCAATTGGGGCATTCTGAAGCTTGCCGAATTTAACTTTTCTCTTGTGTCTGACATTGTCGGTATGGCAGGCACCTCATTGAAGGCATAAAGAGAAGTACAATACTCCCTGAAATCTCGACCTCGCACGTAGACAGGAAACAACGCAAATGATTGATTCGGCAAACACCTCGTCCAGAAGATTGCTTGAGGAGCTTGAAGAATGTGTGTCTCTCGGTCCTCATGGGCAGGAGCGGTCAGCGTTTGTCAGATTCGTTTTGTCCGGCAGGGACGATGTTTCCCTGGAAGACATCGCCCGGCATGTTCGCAGCGGCGCGAAGCCTCTCCTGAGGAGCCTGCAGAAATACGTTTCCTGGGGTAATGATGAGAAGGTTGAGGAGGTGGAGGCCTGGTTGTCCACATTACCTGAAGTGTCTGTGAATGACATCACCCGTGCGAAGCAACTGGGACTCGAAATCCGCAAAGCCCTTAATGCTTTCGAAAAATTTCTTGCAACAACGCCCGACGAGAAGAAAGTCGCGGAAAAATACTCCCAGTTGCTGAATAAATACCCGTTTCTGTCAGCAAAATTGAAAAAAACCATGGAGTATCAGAAAAACAGGAAAAAACGCCTGGAGCGTAACCAGGCCTTCCGCAAGACCGGAAAGCCCTTGTCCTCGGTTGTCTCCGGTAGGTCTCACGCCATCCAGACCCTGGATCCTTGTCCAGTATGGGATCTCGTCATCGACGAATCCGGCATGGAGTTCGAAGCTGGTGCCAAAGGTGCCCAGGCCGGCAAGGTTGTGGGCCTATTGGTCCCCCGGGGGAGCGATCTTCCCGCGCTAAAGGGTTTTCATGCAGTTTCAGCCACACCCGAGGTGGTCGATCAGGCCCTGCAGGCGATACTGGATCGCCCGGTCGGAGTGTTCGGCATTTCCGTAACTGACATCCCGGAGGCCGACGGCGAGAGGTGGATGGATGGGGTGTGCGAGGTTGTCCACTGGGTCTGGCAACTCTTGCCCCTCGACACTCAGACATTGCACACCGAATTACACGTGCACGTAGAAAACCGTGGCGACTACGAGGCCCGCCTGGACCTCAAGGCCCTGGAAAGGGAACTGCTGCGCCAGTGGGCTCGCATCGACGCTTCCCGCAAGGTGGAGCTCTCGATGTCCATCGCGCCTAAGGACGGGCATGACTTTCTCGGCTATGTAGATGCCGTCGCGTTCACGTGGGGAAGTTCAGCGCAAGAGAGCAGAGAGCGCCTGAGGCGCAGCGCCTTGGTCGGGGAATGCCTCCAGAGCATCGGGAGTGGCAGAAAACTGCGTGATCTGCGTGACTTCTATGCCCGCCCGGAGTTGCTGGACGGAGAGTACTGGAAGTGGCTGAGCGGTCTGCCAGGCAGCGATCGTCCTGAGAGCCTGAGCGGGCATCTGTTGGGCCGACTTGCCACGTACTGCTCCAATAACCCCACAAAATGGGACGAATATGTAGGAGCCCTGTTTGAACATCTGGACAGCAAGGCCCTGGATTTGCAAATTCTTGGACGCCAGTGCGCTTGGCTGGCGCAGTGTCGCCCGTCGGGAAAGACTTTGCCCGCCGCCATGGAGCTCATGTGGAACGTAGCGCTGTTGGCCAACGCAAATCATCTGGGCAAGACGGAGTGTCAGGATTCGATAAGGGTGATAAAGTCTGCCGGAGACAGGCTGCTCGATGAGGACGCAAGGCTCGTATGCAAGGCCGATCTACATCTGGCAGTGCAGGCCACCAACCGTTTTGAGTTCGATGAAGCATCTCGTTTCATGGAGCGCTGGCGGGGAATGCCTCGTCTGGAAGCCATATTTCGCGAAATGGGGTTGGCCCCGTCCCAGTTCATGCAGTATGCTGAACTGTCAAACATGACCATCGGGCTTCAACTGTCTGGCCGGGTGAAGAGTTCGCTGGGCCAGCATCTGGCTTTTGAGGGTCGTCTGGCGGAAGCTCGGGAAATGTTCGAACTGGCACTCAGGGATTTTGAGAGACTCTCCGACCCTGTCTCGGCAGCCCGCGACAAGGAGCAGACAGGCATTTATCTGGCTATTGCGTCCATGGATGATCCAGACTGCGCCCCGACGGAGGTCACCAGGCTGGTGGAGTCGGTACTGGGTCCTGTTAACTCTGCGATAGAGGCTTTGGCTTCGAACACCAAGGTCCAGGATAAGTACAAGCACCACCTTCTGGTGCGCTACCTTGTCCAGAGCGAAGACGAAAAATCTGCCAAAGATTATCTTCGCTCGGCAAAGAGCATGTCCTATGATTACGGCCATCCTTGGCCTCTTATCCAGTTCTACCGCTGCCTGTTGGCCCGGAAGCATGAGTCTCGGCTATGGCAGGAGACCGCAAAGTCCATATGGGAGCTGGCCTTCGACCCAGACCAAGGGCCGACTGTTCGTTACATCGGTATGTGTCTGGGCGTGGCCCTTGGACTGATCGATGCTTCATGGCCCGTTTTTGCTTCTGAAGTGCAGCAGCTGCGCACTGCCCTTCCGGGAGCTCAGGCTCGCCTGGACCTTCTGGAAAGATATGCGGCGGCTCCCCCGGAGTCGCCGCTTGAGGCTGTTCAGACGCTACTGCCTTTCAATTTTCGATAGCAACGGATGAAGTCGGGCTTGGATATATGGAGTGCCTTCGCAGCGGTTTCTTCCTTGGATGGCATAAGATGACGTGCTTTCGGGGGCGTGAAGTGCAGTCTTGCCTTCGCGTCCAACCGGGATGGTCAAGATCGTGGACATTCTCTCACGCATCTCCGTAGTTTTTTGAAAAACCTGCTATCCGCCTGATATTGCACACTCGGTGAAAATCGATACGTGAGAGAGGTTTTTCGTTGCAAAATTGGATGGTTAGTATATAAATGACTTGTATTGAATGGCATTCAAAATTTCCCGAGGCCCTTTTTTAGGGGTGATCCGTGAGAGCGCCTCCGGCAACCCTTGCAAACCCTAACCTCAGCGGCCCCAGGCTCTGAATGAATGACCCGATTTGAGGGGATTAAGACTTATAGTAGCCTGTCCCTTGTCTGCCTTGGTCCGCACTCTGAATGAATGACCCGATTTGAGGGGATTAAGACTTCTTGAGTGACGAATACGAAACAGAAGACGAGCAGCTCTGAATGAATGACCCGATTTGAGGGGATTAAGACATAAAGATAACCAATGCCGAACGCGAATGCCGTTCTCTGAATGAATGACCCGATTTGAGGGGATTAAGACTTCTCAACGAGCTGGTCCGCTTCGTCCCCGAACAGCTCTGAATGAATGACCCGATTTGAGGGGATTAAGACTCTCGGGCGGACTTGTCTTCGACGAACCATCCGGCTCTCTGAATGAATGACCCGATTTGAGGGGATTAAGACGCGTTGCGCTTGCCTGTATTGGCTCGTTTGTTTCGCTCTGAATGAATGACCCGATTTGAGGGGATTAAGACGTCTTTGTCACGGGCATGATGAGCGCCAGCGTAATCTCTGAATGAATGACCCGATTTGAGGGGATTAAGACCTTTACTCTTGCGCTTGCTTGCGTCGCGTGACGATCTCTGAATGAATGACCCGATTTGAGGGGATTAAGACGGCTGGGTCTGTGCGTTCTGTGTGCGTCTGGACATGGCTCTGAATGAATGACCCGATTTGAGGGGATTAAGACAAATCGAGCATCTCCAAGAATTCGCGTGCGTTCATACTCTGAATGAATGACCCGATTTGAGGGGATTAAGACTTTGTGTGCTGCCTTTTGGCCAAAGCTTTTCAAGTTCCTCTGAATGAATGACCCGATTTGAGGGGATTAAGACCTCCTGAAGGACCAGCGCCAGCTTCTGGCCGGCACTCTGAATGAATGACCCGATTTGAGGGGATTAAGACGGATCGACGTACCCAGCCAGGATGCCGCCGAACGTCTCTGAATGAATGACCCGATTTGAGGGGATTAAGACGCCGCACGGACGCCGGAAGGTCGATCGTCGGGCGCACTCTGAATGAATGACCCGATTTGAGGGGATTAAGACTCAATGTCAACAATGACAGCGTGTCGGCCATACTTGCTCTGAATGAATGACCCGATTTGAGGGGATTAAGACCTGGCACTGCCTCGTAGTTCTCAGGTGTAGATACCGCCTCTGAATGAATGACCCGATTTGAGGGGATTAAGACCCGCTGCGCTTTATTTCTTGCCTTTCTTCTCGAAAGCTCTGAATGAATGACCCGATTTGAGGGGATTAAGACGAAGAACTTTGCGCGCTTGACACGCAGAACCAGTAGACTCTGAATGAATGACCCGATTTGAATGAATGACCCGATTTGAGGGGATTAAGACTTGACGGGCTTGGCTACAGGCTTAGCTACGGGCTTGCTCTGAATGAATGACCCGATTTGAGGGGATTAAGACGCCTTCCGCTCAACGCTCATAAAAAAAGGCGCTGGACTCTGAATGAATGACCCGATTTGAGGGGATTAAGACGTCGGCAGGATCGCCGGTCCAGCATTTGACAAACTTGCTCTGAATGAATGACCCGATTTGAGGGGATTAAGACGTGGGTCGTGATGAGCAAACTGACCTTCTTGCCGGTCAACTCTGAATGAATGACCCGATTTGAGGGGATTAAGACAAAAACTTGACGTTCGCCTCGACCCACAGGACGTATCTCTGAATGAATGACCCGATTTGAGGGGATTAAGACGGGGCCAGGGGCTGCGTTTCGCGGCTTTCGGCCTTGCTCTGAATGAATGACCCGATTTGAGGGGATTAAGACACAGAGCAGACCGCAGAGACACTAACACCGATTTTTCTTCTCTGAATGAATGACCCGATTTGAGGGGATTAAGACCTGATCGTCGGCAACCAGCGGAATGCACCAGTCAGCTCTGAATGAATGACCCGATTTGAGGGGATTAAGACTGCTGCGTGACGGCAATCCTCACGCGGTTGGAGAGGCTCTGAATGAATGACCCGATTTGAGGGGATTAAGACTTGCCCACGAAGAAGCACGGCTGGCCGCTTACCGGATCCTCTGAATGAATGACCCGATTTGAGGGGATTAAGACTTGTGCCGTCTGCGGCCTTGCGGCCTTGTGTTCATCCTCTGAATGAATGACCCGATTTGAGGGGATTAAGACGTTACTTCGCTGGTAGTGTTCTTTTCAATGGTCATACTCTGAATGAATGACCCGATTTGAGGGGATTAAGACTTTTCGGCCAGCGTCATGAATTCGTACCTATCCAGCTCTGAATGAATGACCCGATTTGAGGGGATTAAGACATAGCTCGAAATTCAGTGGGAGAGCTTCGATACCTTCTCTGAATGAATGACCCGATTTGAGGGGATTAAGACTGGATCGCCGTTGACGCCCAGGATTATCGCGTCGCGCTCTGAATGAATGACCCGATTTGAGGGGATTAAGACGGTGTCAGGCGATTACTCGCCGAACACCCAACGCTTCTCTGAATGAATGACCCGATTTGAGGGGATTAAGACATGAATTCGTACCGATTCAGTTCGTAGGGATCCTCCCTCTGAATGAATGACCCGATTTGAGGGGATTAAGACTTCGGGGTATGGAAGGGAGGGGATTATGGACACGTCTCTGAATGAATGACCCGATTTGAGGGGATTAAGACTCGTCGGCGACCAGCGGAAGCCGCCCGTCAGCACGCTCTGAATGAATGACCCGATTTGAGGGGATTAAGACGATGAAGTGCAGATATTCTGCAGTGTCGCACTGCGCTCTCTGAATGAATGACCCGATTTGAGGGGATTAAGACTCTGGCGTTCACGGGTAACGGTGGACTGGGTGGACTCCTCTGAATGAATGACCCGATTTGAGGGGATTAAGACGTCACAAGTCGTTTTATCGTATGCTTCAACGTAGAACTCTGAATGAATGACCCGATTTGAGGGGATTAAGACTTCAGCCCTTCGTGCCACAGCACGGCGTCATCACCTTGCTCTGAATGAATGACCCGATTTGAGGGGATTAAGACTCGTCGGCGACCAGCGGAAGCCGCCCGTCAGCACGCTCTGAATGAATGACCCGATTTGAGGGGATTAAGACCCTGCTTTGCGAAGCAAGCTTTTGATCGCATTCACGCTCTGAATGAATGACCCGATTTGAGGGGATTAAGACATGTGATGCGTTATCAGGCTTGTGCCATTATCATGAACTCTGAATGAATGACCCGATTTGAGGGGATTAAGACCCACACTAGCGTTAGTTGGTTGGACTACCAGAACAATCTCTGAATGAATGACCCGATTTGAGGGGATTAAGACTACGTCAGCCGGCGGGGCTTCTGCAGCCGGGTCATGCTCTGAATGAATGACCCGATTTGAGGGGATTAAGACGTATTATCTTATGCATCGCGACCCTCCCAGTGCTCAACTCTGAATGAATGACCCGATTTGAGGGGATTAAGACCAGCACAACCACCTGCCCGCCGCGTTCGGGGTGAACCTCTGAATGAATGACCCGATTTGAGGGGATTAAGACGGTTTGGTCAAGCAGGATGCCAACAGCGATGGCGCACTCTGAATGCATGACCCGATTTGAGGGGATTAAGACAAGAAGAGGCCGTTCGAGTTGGGGTATGTGGTCAGAACTCTGAATGCATGACCCGATTTTAGGGGATTAAGACATCAGCCGGTCCACCTCGGCGCGGGCGGCAAGATATGCTCTGAATCCATGACCCGATTCGAGGGGATTAAGATTGATGCTATGCGTCACAAACGAAGTGCCATTCGCCCTCTGGTGGTTGGTGTGACTGGGCACCCTAATAGCGCCACCGATGGGCACCTTAATGACGCCAGCAAACATGAGAGATTTTCGCTCGGACGACCTCGTCTGGTTATGT
>NZ_JADBGG010000031.1 GCF_014873765.1 Desulfomicrobium macestii
AAAAGCAAGTTCAATATACCGATATCATTGATTTATTTCAAGTGCAAAATGTTTCAAAACTGTATATTCAATGCAACTTTTTCACGGATTCAGGGATATTCTTAATCCTCTTTTTTTAATCCAGTTGTTTATATAGACATTAAATTCCCGAAATGGGTATCTAAATTTATTCTTTATTTTAATTTTTAAATTAAAAAAATGTAATTTTTTGAGAAATCGTGTTGTATATTTTTTTCTATTTTTAATATTGTGTATGTGAAATGCAGTTATAGTTAAAATATGTTGTAATTGTGAATTTCTGTCAAATATAACATTTGTCATATTCGATTTGTTAAAATTGGAGAATGACATGTTAGCTTCTCGTAAATCAGTCTCAGTCATGTTTGTATTTGTGAAATTGCATTCTGAAATATTGCTTTGAAAGAAAACACAACGACAGGCATCGGCGTTACAAAATGTACTGTTAGGAAGATTAGATTTAGTAAATTTTGAATCTGCGATTTTTGCACTATTAAAGTTTGCTCCATTTAAAACAGCTTGTCGAAAACAACTGTCTGTGATGTCAGCAAATTGAAAACTTATATTTGCCAAATCTGATCCCGTAAATTTATTTGCACCTCCTTTGGCATTTTTGAATTGAGCGCGAGTCAAAATTGAATCAAGAAAATGTGCGTTTCTAATTAATGAATTATGGAATTTTGCTTTTGAAAAATCGCAGCTCTTAAATATAGAATTGCGAACATCTGCTCCTTCAAGAATTGTATTTGTAAATGTTGAATACTCTACAAGAGTTTCAGGGAAGTTTGTCATTTTCATTATAGCTGTATCAAACACTGTTCTTAACAATATAGATTGTTCAAAATTTGCAGATGAAAGGTTAGCTTTTTTAAAAACAGTGTACTCTAGATTTGCTCTTTCGAAATTTGCATTGGTTAGTTTAGAATTAGATAAATCAGCATTAGTTAATTCAGAGTTTGTGAAGTCACAATTTTCAAGATGAGCTCCAAAGAAAATAGTACATTTTAGATTTGATTCTGTAATAGTTGAGTCATTAAGTATAGAGTTTGAAAAATCAGCAGAAGTAAAATTTCCAAAGTCAAGGTTGGCGCCATTAAGGTTAACTTGGTGGAAATCAATATGTTGAAGCTGTTGTCCGCTTAAATCCTCTTCGCTCAGGTCCGGCAGTAATTCAGGATGTCTGGAACGCCATTCGTTCCATTTGGTGACGCCTTTTAACAGAATTTGTATATGCTCTTTGTTTGCCATGGGGTGTATATATTTATTTATAAATCTGCGATCAATCTTTTTTAGACAGTAGCACCAATGAGGAGCACAGGACTCTCTACTTCAGGCGTTGCGAGAGTTGTGTGCGTCAATTTCTGCAAATTCTTCCACAGCATAACGGGTATGCTCAAGCATCTGGCGACCGAGAATGGGCCACCCAGAGCTCGTCGGAGGTCGCCAGATGCGTTTTCCATTAAGCAACCAGTTCCATCAAAGCCTTCTTTTTCATATCTGTCAGCAGGTTTAGGGAAGAAACTGGGGTCAGATCTTGGAAGAAACTGGGGTCAGATCTTGAATCTTGAATTTTTCCTAAACTCTCATCTCACCATTTCCAGAATAGCCAAAGACATATCTGATCTGCATCGTGTCTGTTCAGGGTGGTGCTTGACAGCCCTTCGACGTCTTGGGCGGTGGGGTCACGTTCTCACTGATTTTTTTTAGCGAGTGAGACCGCGCTGCGAGCACGGTGGACCATCACGCAATTTTATACCGTGCAAATCGATAAGAATGTCATATGTGTTTATTATAACATATTGAAAATATTGATTGAAGTGCTATGTAGTCATCAGCTCTGCACCCGCTACCCACTTTGTGAAGAGGGAGTGAAGGGTGCAGGAACATGAAACCATGGAGGTTTTGATGGCTACGTTTTCACGGCGAGGGTTCATGAAAATCACCGGGGCGGGCGTCGCAGCCATGTCCCTCGGGCAACTGGGGTTCGATCTGAAGCCCGCCTACGCGTATGCGAAGGCCCTGAAGATCGAGGGAGCCAAGGAGGTCATCTCGACCTGTGCCTTTTGCTCCTGCGGATGTGAGATCATCATGCATGTCAAGGACGGGAAGCTCGTCAGTTCCGAGGGCAATCCCGATTATCCCGTCAGCGAAGGCGCATTGTGCGCCAAGGGAGCGGCGTATTACGCCATGCACGTCAGCGACCACCGCGTTCTCAAACCCAGGTATCGCGCCCCGGGTGCCGACAAATGGGAAGAGAAGGATTGGGACTGGGTCCTGGATCGCATCGCACACAAGATCAAGGATACCCGCGACAAGGATTTCGTTTTCAAGAACGACAAGGGACAGGTCGTCAACCGCTGGGAATCCTACTTTCAGCTCGGCACTTCCCAGATGGACAACGAAGAGTGCGCGCTGGCGCACCAGATGTGTCGCGCCCTGGGCGGCGTACACATGGACCATCAGGCCCGGGTCTGACACAGCCCCACTGTAGCGGCTCTGGGAGAGTCGTTTGGACGCGGTGCTATGACCCAGCATTGGATTGATATCAAGAACGCCAATGCCATTCTGATCATGGGCAGCAATGCTGCCGAACATCACCCTATTTCCTTCAAATGGGTGCTTAAAGCCAAGGACAAGGGCGCCAAGGTGATCCATGTGGATCCCAAGTTCTCGCGTACCTCGGCACGAAGCAGCTTCCATGTTCCGCTCCGCAGCGGAACCGACATCGCCTTCCTGGGCGGTATGGTGAAGTATATCCTGGAGAATGACCTCATTCAGAAGGAATACGTTGCCGAGTACACCAACGCTTCCTTCCTTCTCGGCGACGATTACAAGTTTGAGGACGGCATGTTCTCCGGCTTTGACCCGGCCACAGGTACGTACGACCGCAAGAAGTGGGCCTTCGCCAAGGACGAAAAGGGCATCTCCAAGCGCGACAAGACCCTCAAGGATCCTCGTTGCGTATTCCAGCAGCTGAAAAAACACTATGAACGTTACAACCTCGATACGGTCTCTTCCGTGACGGGTGTGTCCAAAGCCAACCTGCTCGCGGTGTACGAGGCCTATACGGCCACGGGCAAGCCCGACAAGGCCGGCACTATCATGTACGCCCTTGGCTGGACTCAGCACTCCGTCGGCTGCCAGAATATCCGGCTCGGTGCCATGATCCAGCTGCTCCTGGGCAACATCGGCGTGGCCGGCGGCGGCGTCAACGCCCTGCGCGGCGAGCCCAACGTTCAGGGCTCCACGGACCATGCCATCCTGTGGCACATCCTGCCCGGCTACCACGCCGTGCCGACGACCACTTGGCCCAAGCTCGAAGACTACCTCAAAGCCACGACTCCCAAGACCAACGATCCCAAGAGTGTGAACTGGTGGGGCAACCGTCCCAAGTATGTCGTCAGCTTGCTCAAGGGCTGGTTCGGCGACAACGCCACTGCCGAAAACGAGTTCGGATACCAGCTGCTGCCCAAGTGCGATGCAGGCGTGGACTATTCGACCATGTTCATGTTCGATCGCATGTACCAGGGCAAGATGAAAGGTGGCATGATCTTTGGCCACAACCCGTGCATAAGCATGCCCAACACGCACAAAATCCGTGCGGCCATGCAGACGCTCGACTGGCTCGTGATGGGCGAGGTCCACGACACCGAAACCTCGTCTTTTTGGCGTCAGCCCGGTCTCGATCCGAAGAAGATCAAGACCGAGGTCTTCATGCTGCCCTCCTGTCAGCGCGGCGAGAAGGACGGCACGACCTCCAATTCCGGTCGTTGGCATCAGTGGCACCACAAAGGCTACGAGCCCCTGGGCGAGAGCAAGTCCATGGGTTGGATGCTGGTGGAGATCTTCAAACGCGTGCAGGCACTCTACGCCAAGGACAAAGGCACCTTCGCCGAAGGCGTTCTGAGCCATTGGTGGCCCGAGAAGTACGATGCCGAGCAGATGTCTGCGCTGATTAACGGCGTTTTCACCCGCGACACGACCATCAAGGACAAGACCTACAAGAAAGGCGATCATGTGCCCGGTTTCGCGGCCCTGCAGGCCGACGGCTCCACCACCAGCCTTAACTGGCTGTATTGCGGTGCCTACCCCGAGGCAGGCAAGAACCTGACCAAGCGTCGCGAACTGACCCAGACGCCCATGCAGGCCAAGCTGGGCCTGTTCCCGAACTATACCTGGGCGTGGCCCATGAATCGCCGTCTCCTGTACAACCGCGCCTCCGTGGATCCGCAGGGCAAGCCTTTCAACCCCGAGCTGCCGGTCATCCTGTGGGAAGGCGGCAAGTGGGTGGGCGATGTTCCGGACGGTGGAGCACCGCCCATGGCCGAAGAGAAGGGCACCTATCCCTTCATCATGCAGGCTGAAGGGCATGGTCAGATCTTCGGACCTGGCCGCGTGGATGGCCCCTTCCCGGAACACTACGAACCTGCGGAAACTCCGCTGGCCAAGAACCCCTTCTCCCAGCAGATGAACAACCCCTGTATGAAGGTGGCAAAGGCTGATGTGGATCTGCTGGCGAAGAACGCTGATCCAAAGTATCCTATCGTGCTGACCACCTACAGCCTGACCGAGCACTGGTGCGGTGGCGGCGACACCCGCAACACTCCGTATCTGCTCGAGGCTGAACCGCAGCAGTATGTGGAGATGAGCCACGAACTGGCCGCCGAAAAAGGCATCAAGAACGGCGACGTGGTCGTGGTCGAGAGCATCCGCGGCAAGGTCCAGGCCATCGCCATGGTCACGGTGCGCATTGTGCCGTTCCAGGTGGAGGGCAAGACCGTGCATCTGGTAGGCATGCCCTTCTGCTTTGGCTGGACAACACCCGGTTGCGGCGACGCCACCAACCGTCTTACTCCTTCCGTGGGCGACCCGAACACCACGATCCCGGAATACAAGGCGTGTCTGGTGAATGTGATCAAGGCCGACAAGGTCTCGGAACTGGCCATCTAAGCAGGGAGGAACGTCATGACGAAGAGCATCTTCATCGATACCACCCGCTGCACGGCTTGCCGTGGCTGTCAGGTGGCGTGCAAACAGTGGCACGATCACGAGGCCGTGCCCACAAAGCAGACCGGCACGCATCAGAATCCGCCGGATCTGAACCCCAACAACTTCAAACTGGTCCGTTTCTCGGAGCACAGGATCGAAGGCCGCGTGGAGTGGCTCTTCTTTCCGGAGCAGTGCCGCCATTGCCAGCAGCCCGGCTGCAAGGCCGCGGCCGATGCGTATGTGGACGGCGCCATCATCATCGACGAAGCCACGGGCATCGTCATCTGCACCGAAAAGACCAAGGAACTGACCAAGGAGCAGTGCGACGAGATTATCGAAGCCTGCCCCTACAATGTCCCGCGCCGCAACGATGCGACCGGCATGCTGACCAAGTGCGACATGTGCATCGATCGCGTGCAGGCCGGGCTTGTTCCCATGTGCGTCAAATCCTGCTGTACCGGAACCATGAACTTCGGCGACCGCGCCGATATGCTCAAGCTGGCCGAGGAAAGACTGGCCAGGGTCAAGAAGGAATATCCCAAGGCGGAACTGCTGGACATGGAAGACCTCTCGGTCATCTATCTGGTCAGCCAGCCGCGTGAGATGTACCACCTGTACGCCCGACGCGAAGTGAAGCCCCTGAACCGGGCCGACTTCCTCGCGGGTTTGACAAGACCCGTGCGCAACATCCTGGGCTGATACATTCATTAACATGGCCCGCCGGGAATTCCCGGCGGGCCCCTTCACAAGGAGCAGACATGCCGTCCACGGAAATTCGACCAAGGCAAACCCTTCTGAACGAAATGGCCGGCAGGCACGTTGCGTTTCGTGAAATAATCGAGCGATTCGGAATGCTGCTGGACCGTCAGGCGGAGGCGCGGGAGGAATTGCACGTCGTGAATCCTGCGAAATGCGCATACGAAGAGGAGCGTTTTCTGGGAGGAGAGCCCTTGGTGGCTTTCGTGAATCCCGAGGAGTTCGGTCCTGCCCTGCGACAGTCGGCTTCGAAGCTGTGGCCGTTTCTCGGTCTGGTTTTTCCCCCGCTTCACGAGGCTCTCGGCACCATTGGAAAACGTCTCGACGAGGACGGGGACTGGCTGAACCTTTGTCTGCGTGCGATTGTCCATGGCGACGAGGAAGCCTTGACGCAGGCTGCCGCCCTGGCCCACGTGAGCCCCGATTTTCTGTTCATGGCCTTGCAGACGGCGTATGGGCCGTGCATCACAGCGCACAAGGAGGCTCTTTTATCCCTGGCGCCCGCCGAGCTCTGGCGCAAGCCTCATTGTCCGGTCTGTGGTTCCGCTCCGGATCTGGCCACGCTCGAATGTCATTCGGGCCAAACTGATTTTCTGATATCAAAAGGCGGGGAACTGTGGCATCACTGCTCCGCATGCAGTCATCATTGGCGTTTCGTTCGGCTGGAGTGTCCGGGCTGCGGCAATCAGGACCACAAGACCCTGGTACGCTTCTCCCTGCCGGACTCACCCCGCGAGCACATCTACGCCTGCGAGAAATGTCGGCATTACCTGCCGTGTCTGGACTTGATGGAAAGTTCCGACAAGGTGGATCTGGATCTGACTGCCCTTGGGCTTGTGCATCTGGACGCCGTCGCGCAGAGCAAGGGGTATGCGCCCCTGTCCCCGGCCCCCTGGACCGCCCTGGGTCTGGCAACGCCCGAGGCCAAGGCATCCTGACTCTTCATACTCTTCACCCTCCTCCTTAGGTGATGGGCCGTCAATGGACTGGGCGAGTCCGTTGGCGGCCGCTTTCATTTCAACCCGCAAGCTCATCCCGCCTCATTTGCGGGGCACGAACATGCACAGCATCTGGGCCAGGATGGGAACGAGATCCTGGTCGCGGGAGTTGTAGCGGAGTTCGCATTCCTTCAGATAGAGCGGGAAATGCGAGGCCGGCACGCCGCGCATGTGGCGCAGGCGCAGCTTGGCGAAAGTCCAGAACGGGGACGCCTCGACAGGCAGGCGCTTGTCCGCGTGCCTGATGTACTTGGCGGGCCAAAGGCCGGGTCCGCAGGAGACGAGGGACAGATACTGCTTGTAGGGCGCGGTGTAGACCACCTGCCCGACGCTTGCCGTCTTGAGGTAGAAGTTGAGTTTGAAGTGCAGCAGATTTTCGGCGCTGAGGGAGGGCATGAGGTCGCAGATGGCCACGCCGCCCAGTTCGATGATGCCGAAGACCGGGGCATCGACAATGGCCGCCGTCGGCATGGGATTGCCCGGGCCGGGCCACACGCCCGCCTCGTAGAGCCTTTCGGCGTCCAGCGCCTGGGCCACTATGGCCCGGCGTACGGTATCGGCAGCTTTCAGGATGGTCGCGTAATTCACGTCCATCTCCGTTGAGATGCAGACCGGAGCTATGTCCAGTGCGAAAAGCTTCAGGAACCAGAGCCATTGCCTTGAGGTGAAGGCGCAGCGATTCAGGAATCGGCGGCTGAAATCATGAAAGGTGTAGCCGCAGCGGCCGCATCTGCGTCTGCCGTCGGCGAGGCGATAGAGTTTGCGGTTTTTGCAGCTCGGACAATATCTTTGATGGTTTTTCCAGCAAAAATCCAAAAGGAATTTTCGTGCGGACTTCTCCGTGAAAGTCAAGCTATTGAAGCTGATGATGTCTATTTTTGCCATGCCCTGCCGTGCCGGATCGTCAATGTGTTCAGGTAGAGTGGGTGCGTTATCGGCGGTTTTGTCACAAACAATCATGCCTAACAAGACATAATGACGAGCGAGTTTCATGCGGTTGGGTCAAAAAGACGCAGTGATTTGTCTTGGCGAAAAAAAATCAATAAATTTAGACGAATGTCGAATTAAAGGGCTGGGCCAAAGCGATAGGTTGTGCAGCACGGGGGCGTTGCGGCGGCATGGTTCCATGATATGTTCCTGCGCGACATGACACGAAATTTCATAATTGGAGCGCCCATGAACATGCCCGACGGATCTTCAGCCCTGAGTTATGCCAGCCCCGTCATTGGTCCGTACACCGTAGACGAATTCATAGAAGCGGCGGGACGCTTTCACGGATATGCCGCGCCCGGCCTGATACTGGGCGGGTTCATGGTCCATGAGGCGAAAAGCCATATCGCCGAGGGAATCCTCTTCGACGCCATCTCCGAAACCGCCTGGTGTCTGCCGGACGCCGTGCAGATGCTGACCCCTTGCACTGTGGGCAACGGCTGGCTGCGAATTTTCCATCTTGGCCTCTACGCCGTCTCTCTTTTTGACAAGTTCACCGGCAAGGGCGTGCGCGTGGCCGTGGAGACGGACCTGCTTACGCCCTATCCGACCATCCGCGAGTGGCTTTTCAAGCTCAAGCCCAAAAAGGAGCAGGACAGCAAGCGTCTGCGCGAGGAGATCCGCATGGCGGGGGCATCCATCTGTTCCGTGAAGGAGATCGCGCTGCGGCCGGAATTCATGGGAGGGCGCGGCAAGGGGGCCATCGCGGCCTGTCCGTCCTGTGGTCAGGCCTATCCGGCCCGGGATGGCTCGGTCTGCCGGTCCTGCCGGGGCGAGTCCCCCTACATGGGCTGGATCGGAGGCTATGATCTGCGCGAACTGGGCTTCGACGGGCCAAGGCTCCGGGTGGTCGCGGCCGAAGAGGCGGTGGGCGAGAAGACCCTGCACGACATGACCTGCATCGATCCGGGCGTGAGCAAGGACGCCGCCTTCACGCGCGGGCAGGTGCTCGATGTAGGTGACGTCTGCCGTCTGCAGCGTATGGGCCGGTTCGAGGTCTATGTGGAGGATGAGGAGCTGGAGGAATCGCGCTGGGTTCATGAGGACGATGCGGCGAGACTGCTGGCCGCGGCCGTGGCCGGAGACGGGGTGGATTGTTCGGGAGAGCCCCGCGAAGGCAAGATCACCATGGTCGCCCGGCACGGAGGACTCGTGACCATAAACGAGGAGGCGCTCGAAGAGCTGAACGCCATCCCCGGCGTCATGTGCGCCACACGTCACGCCTTCAGCGTGGTCGAGAAGGGACAGCAGATCGCGGCCACTCGCGCCATTCCACTCTATCTTGGCCGGGATACGCTCGGCGAGGCGCTGCGCACCCTGGGCGGCGGTCCCGCCGTCAGCGTGCGTCCCTTCGGCAAACGCCAGGTCGGCATCCTGGTCACGGGCACGGAAGTGTTCAAGGGCCTGGTCGAGGATCGTTTCATTCCCATCATCACCGCCAAGGTCGAGGCCTACGGATGTCCCGTGGTGGCCACGGACATCGTGCCTGACGAGCGTAAGCTCATTTGCCGGGGCGTACAGGACATGCTCGATCGCGGCGTCGAGCTGATCGTGACCACGGCCGGTTTGTCGGTGGATCCCGGAGACGTGACCCGGCAGGGGCTTGTCGATGCCGGTCTGGAAAACCTGCGCTACGGCACGCCCATCCTGCCGGGGGCCATGACGCTGCTGGGCTCGATCGAGGGCGTGGAGCTGATCGGCGTTCCGGCCTGCGCCCTGTATTTCAAAACCACGAGCCTTGATCTGTTGTTGCCGAGGGTGCTGGCCGGAATGTCTCCGTCACGCCGCGAACTGGCCAGGCTTGGCCACGGCGGACTGTGCATGCAGTGCAAACGCTGCACCTATCCCAAATGTCCGTTTGGAAAGTGAGGAATGCCATGAAGACACCAACCGTTCGGATGCATCTGTGGCTGGAATCGGGGGAGAACGTCTATTTCGGCATGGGACGGCTCATGCTTCTCGACAGAATCGAGGAGCATGGCTCCCTGCGCAAGGCCGCCGAATCCCTGGGCATGTCCTACCGGGCGGCCTGGGGAAAACTTCGGGCCACGGAGGACGCGCTGGGCGAGGTGCTTGTCGAGACGATCGGCACCAAGCGCGGTGGATACCGCCTGACCCCGGCCGGTCGGCGCTACCGGGACAAGTTCAGCGCCTGGTTCGAAGCAGTGGAGAGGACGGCCGTGGCCGAGGCCCGGGTCATTTTTGCCCAAGGCGTGCAAAGCTTTTCCGAAAAGAAGATCAGGCCGCACGCGTCCGGGCATATTGAAGTTCCGGCGAATCATCGAAACAGGCATTGAGCCTGTTTCGATGATTCGCCTGGCCCACTCTCAATGCTGGTGGCCGCTGCACACCTGCAATTCTTCAAGTTCGTGATGATTTTCGTTGCATTCGTCCGTCCCCTCAGGGTTGCGGATCAGCTTTAGTTCCCGCCTCTCCATGGCCATGAGGGCCTCTTCCGCGGACAGGCCCGACCCGAAAAATCGGGTCACGTGGTCGTCCGCCAGAATCTTGAAAACATCCTCTTCGAGCTTGCCGGTGATCAACGCTTCACAGCGGTGTTTCAGGATCATTTCGGCCAAGGCGATCTCCGAGTTTTTCCCGGACTTGTCATGCGGAATGCTTGTGCATTCCATCGTCTCTACATTCACGATCAGCAGAAACGGAGTTTTCGAGAATTCTTCGAAAACCGGACTGGCCAGGGATGCTCCTGCGGCGCTTACTGCAATATTCATGAGTTCTCCTTTGATGTTTTGATGGCAGAGCCAAGCATTTATTGTGCCTTTTTCGACATATGTCGAGATGGAATCGCTTGGGAACCGAGAGTCTTGCCTGAGAGGGCGGTTCGGGATTCCAGGCTGAAGTTTTTCATGTCAGGTGTATCATTTTGTCTCATTTTTCCTTTTTTGGGTGGTTCCATTTGGGACAATTCGGCCAAGTGCGAACACGAATCAACTTCAAAGAGTGACTGAGCTTTTACGTTGAAAAGTTATATTTTCAATTAATTCGACAGTTTATTATATTTTAGGGTAATAATTTAAGCACGTTGGCCTTGTTTTTGCCTTTATGCGTCGATATGCCACTTGTGACATAGTGATTTAGTTCGGCTTGACAGCCTCCAACATTTCGATGTGGCGAGGTCTTTTCAGAAAGAATGTTTTGCATATGATAATAGGTGGTTAAGGTTGCTCAGGCCTTAAAATATGTCAAAAATGACATGTTTTAATATTAAAATGCCAATCAAGATATATTTTGGACATGCGATGAAATCCATCCCCGTTGAAGAAGCTGTCGGCACCGTTCTTTGTCATGACATCACGCGCATCGTTCCCGGCGAGGCCAAGGGACCCGCCTTTCGGCGCGGGCACATTGTCGGCCCGCATGACATTTCCACCTTGCTCGATATCGGCAAGGCCCATCTTTATGTTTTCGATCCCAGAGACGGATACGTCCACGAGGATGAATGCGCCCTGCGCCTGGCCCGGGCAGCGGCCGGACAGGGCATCTCCATCAGTTCGCCAAGCGAGGGCAAGTCGACGCTCACCGCCGCCCACGACGGTGTCCTGTCCATCGACGTGGAAGGACTTTTCCGCCTCAATTCCATCACCGACGTGACTTTTGGCACCATCCACACCGGCCAGTTCGTGAAGTCGGGCAGAGTGCTCGGCGGCACGCGGGTCATCCCGCTGGCCGTGCCGGAAGAGTTGCTGCAGGAGGCCGAGGGCGTCTGTCGCGAGCATGCCCCGCTCATCGAGGTCCGCCCCTTGAAGCCCGCGCGCGTCGGCGTGGTGACCACGGGCAGCGAGGTCTACACCGGCCGCATCAAGGACGGCTTCGGGCCGGTGCTCAGGAAGAAATTCGAAGGTCTTGGATCAACCGTTCTGGATCAGGTTTTCGTCTCGGATCAGGTCGAGATGACAGTCGAGGCCATCATGGGCCTCAAGGAGCGGGGCGCGGACTTCATCGCCGTCACCGGCGGCATGAGCGTCGATCCCGACGATCAGACCCCGGCGGCCATCAGGGCGACCGGTGCCCGGGTCGTTTCCTACGGCGCGCCCACCTATCCCGGCGCCATGTTCATGCTCGCCTATCTGGATGACGTGCCCGTGGTCGGACTGCCGGGATGCGTCATGTACTACAAAGCCAGTATTTTCGATCTGATCGTGCCCCGTCTGCTGACCGGGGAGCGTTTGGAGCGGAAGGATATTGTTGCGTTCGGTCACGGAGGCCTGTGCGAAAGCTGTCCCAGTTGCCACTACCCGGCCTGCGGCTTCGGCAAACTCTAGCGTCCCCACGCAGATTCTGTTCGAACATTCACATTGTTATTTGGAGGAACCGGAATGATTAAGAAGCAAATTGTGGTCAATGGCATCCCCAGGAACCTGGTGGTCGACGCGGAAGAAACCCTGGTCAACGTGATCAGGAAGAGCATCGGCCTGACCGGCACCAAGGTCGGCTGCAACGAAGGCCAGTGCGGGGCGTGCAGCGTCATCATGGACGGCAAGGTCGTGCGTTCCTGTGCGACCAAGATGAAACGCGTCAACGATGGCGCCGAGATCACCACCATCGAAGGCATCGGCACCCCGGCTAATCCGCACCCGCTGCAGCTCGCCTGGATGCTCCACGGCGCTGCCCAGTGCGGATTCTGTTCCCCGGGCTTCATCGTCTCGGCCAAGGGCCTGCTGGACACCAACCCCAGCCCGACCCGCGACGACGTCCGCGACTGGTTTCAGAAGCATCGCAATGCCTGCCGTTGCACCGGCTACAAGCCGCTGGTGGACGCCGTCATGGACGCGGCCAAGGTGCTGCGCGGCGAAAAGAGCGCGGCCGACCTCGAATTCAAGATGCCTGCCGACGGCAGTGTGTGGGGCACCCGCTACCCCCGTCCCTCGGCCTTGAGCAAGGTCACGGGAACCCTGGATTTCGGCGCTGATCTGGGCCTGAAGATGCCCGCCGGTACCCTGCAGTGCGCCATGGTGCAGGCCGAAGTGTCTCACGCCAAGATCCTGTCCATCGACACCACCGAAGCCGAGAAGATGCCCGGCGTGTTCAAGGTCGTCACCCACAAGGATGTGAAGGGCAAGAACCGCATCACCGGTCTGATCACCTTCCCCACCAACAAGGGCGACGGCTGGGATCGTCCGTTCCTGTGCGACGAGAAGATCTTCCAGTACGGTGACGCCATCGCCATCGTCTGCGCCGACACCGAAGAGCAGGCCAAGGCCGCTGCCAAGGCCGTCAAGGTCGAGATCGAGCAGCTGCCCGAATACATGAGCGCTCCGGCGGCCATGGCCGAGGACGCCATCGAGATCCATCCCGGCACGCCCAACGTCTACTACATCCAGAAGATCGCCAAGGGCGCCGAGACCGCTCCCATCTTCGACAAGGCCGACGTGGTCGTGGAAGGCAGCTACTACACCTCCCGCCAGCCCCATCTGCCCATCGAGCCGGACTGCGGCTTTGCGTACATTGATGACGAAGGAAAGCTGATCATTCACTCCAAGTCCATCGGCCTGCACCTGCATCTGTACATGATCGCTCCCGGTCTTGGTCTGGAACCCGATCAGCTGCACCTGGTTCAGAACCCGGCCGGCGGCACCTTCGGCTACAAGTTCAGCCCGACCCTGGAAGCCCTCGTCGGCGCCGCCGCCCTGGCCACCGGTCGTCCCGTGAATCTGGTATACGATTATCGTCAGCAGCAGGCCTACACCGGCAAGCGCTCCCCGTTCTGGACCAACGTGCGTCTGGCCTCCACCAAGGACGGCAAGCTTCTGGGCATGGAAACCGACTGGACCGTCGACCACGGCCCGTATTCCGAGTTCGGCGATCTGCTGACCCTGCGCGGAGCCCAGTACATCGGCGCCGGCTACGATATCGAGAACATTCGCGGTGAAGGCCGCACCGTCTGCACCAACCACTGCTGGGGCGCTGCGTTCCGTGGCTACGGCGCTCCCGAATCCGAGTTCCCGTCCGAGACCCTGATGGACGAACTGGCCGAAAAGCTGGGCATTGATCCTTTTGAACTGCGCTACAAGAACATCTACCGCAAGGGTTCCACCACCCCCACGGGTCAGGATCCTGAAGTGTACAGCCTGCCCGAAATGTTCGACATCATGCGGCCCAAGTACGAGGAAGCCAAGAAGCGCGCCGCCGCTGCCTCCACCGCCGAAGTCAAGCGCGGCGTGGGCATCGCCCTGGGCGTTTACGGCGCAGGCCTTGATGGCGCCGACTCCGCCGCCGCCGATGCCGAACTGATGGCCGACGGCACCGTCACCATCTACGACTGCTGGCAGGATCATGGCCAGGGCGCCGACATGGGCACCCTGGGCACGGCTCACGAAGCCTTGAAGCCGCTGGGCATCACGCCCGACAAGATCCGCCTGGTCATGAACGACACCCGCGTGGCTCCCAACACCGGCCCTGCGGGCGGCAGCCGCTCCCAGGTCATGGGCGGACAGGCCATCATCAACGCCTGCGAACAGCTGCTCAAGGCCATGAAGAAGCCTTCCGGCGGATTCCGCACCTACGATGAGATGGTCGCCGAAAAGCTGCCCACAAAGTATAACGGCAAATGGACCGCTCCCGCCAAGGATTGCGACGCCAACGGCCAGGGCAGCCCCTTCTGCTGTTACATGTACGGCCTGTTCCTGTCCGAGGTCGCTGTCGAAGTCGCCACCGGCAAGACTACGGTCGAAAAGATGGCCATTGTCGGCGATATCGGCAAGGTCAACAACTACTCCCTGGTCGACGGCCAGATCTACGGCGGCGTGGCCCAGGGCATCGGCCTGGCGCTGACCGAGGATTACGAGGACCTGAAGAAGCATGCCACCATGCGCGGCGCCGGTATCCCCTACATCAAGGACATCCCGGACTCCATGGACATCACCTATGTGGAGACCCCGCGTCCCGCCGGCCCCTTCGGCGCCTCCGGTGTCGGTGAAATGCCTCTGACCGCTCCTCACGCAGCGGTCCTGAACGCCGTGTACAACGCCTGCGGCGCTCGTATGCGCGAGATTCCCGCGCTGCCGGAGAAAATCCTGGCTGCAATGAAGAAATAATGACCTGGTCAACCTCCCTCCGGGCGCTTTTGTGCCCGGAGGGCTTTTTTTATTTCTAAGGAGTGGTCATGGACCAGAAGGAACTCAGGAAATGGGAAGCGAAATGCATCCAGGAGGAGCCCCCCAAATGCAAGGCCGGGTGTCCCCTGGGAGTTGATGCCAGAGCTTTCGCCCAGGCAATGGCCAAGGGCGATCTTGGCGCTGCGAGGACCGTGCTCGAAAAGAGCATGCCTCTTGCGGCGATTACGGCCCGATTGTGCGAGGCGCCCTGCGAGGAATTCTGCGTCCGGGGGGATCTTGGAGGAGCCGTGGCCCTTGGAGGGCTTGAGCGCCTGTGCATCCGGGAGACCCGGCCCAAAGGCAAGCTTCTGCGTCTTCCCGCCCGCCCCCGCAAGGTGGCGGTGTTCGGGGCAGGGCCGAGCGGCCTGGCCGTGGCCTTTGATCTGGGCAAGAAAGGTTACCCCGTGACCGTGTACCATGTCGGCGAGGCTCCCGGCGGGTGGCTTCGCGATCTTCCCGAGGCCGACCTGCCGACGCGGGTGCTCGACGAGGAGCTGTCCAGGCTCGCCTCCCTGCATGTGACCTACGTGTCCGTCCCCGTCATGGATTTGGCCCTGGTCGAAGCGCATCCCGCCGACGCGGTGTATGTGGGTCAGGATGACGCACTTGCTCCGGAACTCCTGGCCTTGCTCGGTTCTCCTGATCCCGACACCTTTGCGCTGGAGCGTCCGGGCTGGTTCACGGGCGCGCTGGAAGGGCGGTCGCACCGGTTCATCAGCGCTGTTTCCCATGGCCGCGAAGCAGCCGTTTCCATCGACCGCTACCTGCAGAACGCCTCCCTGACCTCAAGCCGCGTTTTTCTGCGCAGGGGCCAGACATCGCTTTTTACCCGGACCACGGACATTGCCCCTGTCCAGAGGGTTGTCCCGGCCGACGGCGTCGCATTCACCACAGAGGAGGGCCTGCTCGAAGCGGCGCGCTGCATCGACTGCCAGTGTCTGGAGTGCGTGCGGCACTGCGTGTATCTGTCCGAGTACGGCGGGTATCCCAAGAGTTATGCACGCCGTGTCTTCAACAATTCGGCCATAGTGAAGGGTGGGGGCGTGCATCAGGCCAACACGTTCATCAATTCCTGCTCCCTGTGTGGGCAGTGCGAAACGCTGTGTCCCAACGACTTTTCCATGGCCGACATGTGCCTGGACGCAAGGCGACTGATGGTGCGCGACAACCGCATGCCGCCGTCGGCCCACTGGTTCGCCCTGGAGGAGATGCGCTCGGCAGCGAGCGAACAGGCCGCCTTTATCAGGCATGCGCCCGGAGCACCGGACAGCGCAATGCTCTTCTTTCCGGGTTGCCAGCTCTCCGGCATCCGTCCAGACCAGACCCTGCGCCTTTACGACCGCCTGCTGGAGATGGAGCCGCGCACGGGCATCTGGCTCGACTGCTGCGGCGCTCCCGCCCACTGGGCAGGGCGCGAGGACGAGTTCGCGGCCGTGCTGGGCAAGCTGGAGGAGGCCTTCAAAACCATGGGCAGCCCCAGGGTCGTCACGGCCTGTTCGACCTGTCTCAAGATGTTTCGCGAACACCTGCCGGCATTCGGGGCCGAATCGGTCTGGACCCTGCTGGCGGGCGAGGCCCTGATTCCCGGCGAGCCCCGTGAGCCTCTGGCCCTGTCCGATCCCTGCACATCGCGGCACGACGCCGCCACGCGCGGGGCCGTGCACGCCGTGCTGGAGAAGCTCGGGCAGCCCCTGGCGCCGTTGGCCATGTCCGGCGAGCTGACGGAATGTTGCGGCTTTGGCGGCCTGATGGACAACGCCAACCCTGCCCTGGCCCGCAAGGTCGCCCAGGCGAGAGTGGCCCAGTCCGAGGCCTCTTTTCTGACCTACTGCGCCATGTGCCGCGATCAGCTGGCCAAGACCGGCAAGCCCGTCCTGTACATCCTTGACCTGCTTTTTCCTGATCTGGCCCACGGTGCTACCGAACCGCCCGCCGGCATCTCGGCCCGGCGCGTGAACCGGCGCAGGCTCAAGGACGCTCTCCAGGGCCGGCACGGCCGCGAGGGCATGCCGCGTCAGCCCTTTGAGGACGTGTCCCTGGTTTATTCCACGGAAGTGGCCGAACTCTTGGAGACCCGGCGCATTCTCGAAGACGACCTGCGCCAGGTCCTGCACAAGGTCCGAAACGGCGGGAAATGTCTGGTCCATGGCGAAGACGGCCGCAGGATTGTCGCGGCCGAACTGGGTGAGGTCACCTACTGGGTGGAATTCAGGCACGTAAAGGATGGTTTCGAGGTCCTGCGGGCCTGGTCTCATCGCATGCGCATCGCGGGAGGGCGGATATGAGCAGTCTTACGTTCGAGCCCAAGGACATGAACTGGGTCTGCGAGCCCTGCGGCCAGGCCCTGGAGCTTGGCCGCGTGGAACTCACGTATCTGGGCAACTCCTTTCATGTGGAGTTGCCGGTCTGTGCCAGGTGCGGAGCGGTGTACATCTACGAAGAGCTGGCCATGGGGCGGATCTTCGAAGTGGAGCAGTTGCTTGAGGACAAATGAACTTTATGCCTCGCCTCCGGTGCGCAAGTTTCTCGGCCCGGCGCTGCGTCCGGGCGGCGAGAGGCTGACCCGGCTCATGCTGGAGCTGGCAGGCCCGCTGCACGGCGCGCTGGCTCTGGACGCCGGATGCGGTTGCGGGGCGACCCTGGCGCTGCTCAGGGAACATGGGGCCAGGGCCGTGGGTTTGGACTTGAATGCGGCTTTGCTGCGCGAAGCCGGAGACGTGGATGCGCGCGTCGCACAGGCTGATTTGGCCGATCTGCCGTTGCCGGACGCATGCCTGGACCTCGTTCTGTGTGAATGCGTCTGGAACCTGACCGACAAGGAGCGCGTGCTGGCGGAATTTCGCCGGGTCCTCAGGCCGGGAGGAACGCTCGCACTGGCCGACATTTACGCGCGCGGGTGCCGCACCGGGGATTGGCCCGTGCGCTGCTGTTTCGCGCAGGCCACGGATCTGCAGACGGTGATGGAGCAGGTTGCCGGAGCCGGATTCGAGATCGATGTGGTCGAGGAGCACACGGAATTGCTCAAGAAGACCGCTGCCGATTTCGTGTTCCGGCACGGCTCCCTGCACGGCTTCTGGCAGGCCGTGACCGGCGACCCGGTGCTGGCGCAGATGGCCTGCGACGCCTCGCGGGCATCGAAGCCGGGTTTGTTTCTGCTGATTGGGCATGCCAGGAAAGTTACATAAGTCCTATAGGACCTATAAGACCTATGGGACCTATAGAGCACTTTGTTTTATTTAAACAAATACCGAGGCCGACATGAACGAATACGATCTCGACATCCTGCGCCTGCACACCCAGGGTTTTTGCTGCGCGCAGATCGTCGTGCAGATGGCTCTGGAGATGCAAGGTGCTGAAAATCCGGGTCTCATCCGGGCCATGTCTGGACTGTGCGTGGGTTTCTCGTCCGCTCGGGGCGCGTGTGGAGCCTTGACCGGAGCAGCCTGTCTCATTGCCTATTATGCGGGAAAGGGTACGGCCGATGAACAAGCGCACGACAGATTGCCCCTCATGCTGACCGAACTCGCGGATTGGTTCGAGGAATACGCCACGGAACGCTTCGGAGGCATGGCCTGCTCGGCCATCGTGCCCTACGGCAAGCCGGATGCATCCATCTGCGGCGGCCTTGTCTCCGAGTGTTTCGGCAGGGCCATGACCATCCTGGTTGAAAACGGATTTGACCCTTCGAGCGATGTTCATGAGTAAGGTTTTGGGTTCGATCCGGAGCGTGTGTCCGGAATGTCTGGGCAGGGTGACCGGGGAGCTGGTGCAGACCGGGGATGTCGTGCGCATGGTCAAGAGATGTCCCGAGCATGGAGAGTATACGACAGTTGTCTGGCGAGGGAATCCGGCATTTTCAAGCTGGGTGCGGCCCAAGATTCCTTTTGGCGGTGGTGTGCGCGAATCGGTCGGCAATGGCTGCCCCTATGACTGCGGCCTGTGCGCGCGCCATGCCCAGCGCACCTGCACGGCATTGGTCGAGATCACCTCGCGCTGCAACCTGCACTGTCCGGTATGCTTCGCCGACAGCGGCGGGGCAGAAAAAGATCCGGATCATGACGTCCTGCGGCGCATGTTCGAGCAGACCATGGCCCGCACCGGCGGCTGCAACCTGCAACTCTCCGGCGGGGAGCCGACTGTGCGCGATGATCTGCCGGACATCGTGCGCCTGGCCAAGCGTGCCGGGTTCGGGTTTGTGCAGCTCAATACCAACGGGCTGCGTCTGGCCGAAGATCCGGCCTTGGCCGGAAAGCTCGCCGAGGCCGGGCTGTCGTCGATTTTCTTGCAGTTTGACGGCGTGCGCGACGAGGTCTTTCGCGCCTTGCGCGGCCGGGATCTGCTGGAGACAAAGAAAAGGGCCATGGACCACGCGGCCGGAGCGGGACTCGGCATCGTGCTCGTGCCGACCGTGGCGCGCGGCGTGAACGTCGATCAGCTGTGGGATATCGTCCGGTTCGGGCTTGAGCGTCAGCCCCATGTGCGCGGAGTGCATTTTCAGCCCATGAGTTATTTCGGTCGCTTTCCCGCTGATTTTTCACCGGAGCACGTCACCTTGCCCGAGGTCATGACCGGCCTGTGCGAGCAAAGCGGCGGCGAGATCAAGGCGGGAGATTTTTTGCCTCCGGGCTGCGAGCACGCCCTGTGCTCCTTCTCGGGCAAGTTCATGACGCGCGAGGACGGCGCGCTCATGCGCATGGGCAGCGGGACTTGCGACTGCACCCCAAGGCCCGCCGAGGCCGGAGCGCTGAAGTCCATTGGCGTCACGGCCCGTCAATGGTCCGCTCCGGTGGTCCCGGAGGCTCAGTCTTCAGATTGTTCCCGCACGTCCCCGGACACCTCGCCTGGCGACGACCTGGATCGTTTTCTGGCCCGCGCCCGGACGCATTCCTTCACCATTTCGGGCATGGCCTTTCAGGACGCCTGGACCCTCAATCTGGACCGCTTGCAGGGGTGCTGCATCCACGTGGCCCAGCCCGACGGGCGGCTCATCCCCTTTTGTGCCTTCAATCTGACGTCCAGGGATGGCCGCAGCCTGTATCGCGGTACCGTATGAAGCCAAGCAGCGTGGACGCCTTGTCGGCCAGGCGCCTCGGCCTTGCCTGGCCTCCGGACCGGGAGCGGATTGAGACCGCGCGCATGGAAGCGCTCAGAAGCACCGTGGCCCACGCACGGCAAAAGAGCTCCTGGTACCGTGAGCGACTGGCGGGTCTGGACCCGGATTGTCTGCGCTCCAGCGTCGATCTTGCGCGTCTTCCCTTTCTGAACGGCGCGGACTTGGCGGCCCACGGCCGAGAGCTGCTCTGCGTCTCCCAGAGCGAGGTGGCACGTATTATCACTTTGCAGACCTCCGGCAGCACCGGCGCGCCCAAAAGGCTGCATTTCACGCGCGAGGACCTGGATTCGACTGTCGATTTTTTTCAGCAAGGCATGTTTTCGCTCATTTCATCCCACGACAAAGTGCTCGCCCTGCTCCCTTTTTCCCTGCCGGACAGCACCGGTGATCTGCTCATCCGTGCCCTGGCAAAAGGGGGCGTGCACTGCGAGGGCGTGTGGCCGCCGACAGACTGGAGGGCTTTGGCCCTGCGCATCCGGGACGAGAATTTTACCAGCATCGTCGGCCTGCCCCAGCACCTCCTGGCTCTGGCCTATGAACTTCCGCACGGCCTGGTGCGCACCATGCTCCTGTGCTCGGATTACGCCCCGCAATCCCTGCGCGCCCGAATCGAGGAAGCCTGCGGCAGCGAGACCTTTCTGCACTACGGCACCACCGAGACGGGACTTGGCGGCGGCGTGGAATGTCTGGCGCACGGCGGCTGTCACATGCGCGAGTCAGACCTCCTGATCGAGATCGTCGACCTGCGCACAGGAGCACCCGTGCCCGAAGGCGAGGTGGGGGAGGTGGTCGTCACCACCCTGAACCGTCAGGCCATGCCGTTGCTGCGTTACCGCACCGGAGACCTGGCCAGCCTCGACACGTCGCCCTGCCTGTGCGGCGGGGTCTCAGCCCGCTTGTGCGACATCCGGGGTCGGCGCAAGGCCTGTCCGATCGCGGGAGGCTACTCCGTGGCCAGCCAGGACCTCGATGATGCCCTCTTTGCGCTGGATGGCCTGCTCGATTATCGCGCCTCCTTGACACGTTCGGCCGGAAGGGATGCAATCAGCGTTGAATTTCTGGCCAGGCCGGGGCATGAGCGCCTGGAGCGGGAGATTCATCGGGCCTTGAAATCGGTGCCTGCCCTGAACATGGCCATGCAAAGCCTGACCTTCGAGGCCGGGCCCGCGCTGCGGGTGGAGTCCTTTTCTCCGTCGCACACCTTGAAACGCACCATCCTTGATAACCGTGGGAGTTGTTCATGAATGATATATTTCAGTCTGTTGTGGAAGTTCTTCGGAAGGGGGAAGACGCTGTTTTCTGTGGCATCGTCGAGAGTTCCGGCTCTGCCCCACGCACTTCCGGGGCGCGCATGCTGGTGCTGTCCGACGGGTCCATCCATGGCTCGGTGGGCGGTGGCCCCGTCGAGGGAGCCTGCCAGGCCAAGGCCGCAAAACTTCTGCAAGGGACAAAGACGCATCACTTTCTGTCCTTTGACCTGAATTCCGTCAAAGCCGCCGATGCGGGGATGGTCTGCGGTGGAGCGGTCAAGGTGCTGCTGCAGCGGGTTTCCGCGGAGCATCTGCCATTTTTCGAAAACATCGTGTGTTTGCAGCGAGAAGGGGAGAGGCCGGTGCTGGTCACCGTCATGCAGCCGAAGCAGGATCCCGTGCTGGCCGTCTGGACGGCGCGCGACGGACTGGCGGGAGCCGCACCGCCTGAAACCCTCGCCGCTGAGCTGGCGCGCAAGGCCGCCAAGACGCGTCAGTCCTTTGGTCTCGAAGAAAGCGGCGTTAGCGTCTTTGCGGAGCCCGTCGTCATGCCGACGGTGCTGCACCTGGTCGGCGCGGGGCATGTGGCCCTGGCCACGGCCAAGGTCGCGGCTTTTGCCGGATTCGAGGTGGTGGTCATGGACGATCGCTCCGAATTTGCCGATCCCGGGCGTTATCCAGAGGCGCGCGAGGTGCGCGTGCTGGAAAATTTCGATGCCTGCCTCGCCGATCTTGGCGCCGACGACTATGTGGTCATCGTCACGCGTGGGCATCTGCACGACCGCGACGTCCTGGCCCAGGCGCTCAAAACCGGGGCCGGGTACATCGGCATGATCGGCAGTCGCAGCAAGCGCGACGCGGTGTACCGTTCGCTTCTGGAGTCCGGCTATACCCAGGCAGACCTGGACCGCGTCTTTTGTCCTATCGGTCTGACCATCGGCGCGGACACGCCCGAGGAAATCGCCGTCAGCATCGTCGGCGAGATGATCCGGGTACGGGCCGGGGTCCCGGCGTGACGGAAGGAGGCACACGCTTCGGGGCCGTCATCCTTGCGGCCGGGTTTTCCTCGCGCATGGGCGATTTCAAACCCCTCATGGACCTCGGCGGCATGGCGGTGCTGGAGCGCTGCGTGCGCATGTTTCGCGACGCAGGCGTCGAGCGGGTCCTGGTAGTCACCGGGCATCGCGCCCCCGAGGTGCGGGCCGAGGCCGGGCGGTTTGGCGTACCCACGATTTACAACGAGGGGTACGAGAAGGGCATGTTTTCCTCCGTGCGCACGGCCGTGTCCGCCATGTCCGGGCACGACGCCTTCTTTCTCCTGCCCGTGGACATCCCGCTGGTCCGTCCTTCCACGGTCACGGCCCTGCTCGACGAGTATGACGGCCGCATCGCCTTTCCCGTCTTCGAGGGAGAACGCGGACATCCGCCCCTCATTCCCGCCGCCCTGATCCCCGCCATCCTGGAACATGACGGCCGGGGCGGTCTGAAGACGCTGCTGGAAGGGTACCGTGCCCTTGATGTTCCGGTCTGGGACAGAGGCATCCTTCTTGATGCCGACACCATGACGGATTTTGCGCTTCTTGAGAGGCGCGCCGCCCGTCTCCATATCGGCGATCGCGGCGAGGCCCTGGCCCTGGCCGCGCAGTCCATGCCCGAGCGGGGCCTCGCACACGGTCTGGCAGTGGCCGCCGTGGCCTTGCGCCTGGGCGGAGAGCTGAACCGGCATGGAGGGAATCTTGATCCGGACCTGATCCACAACGCCGCGCTGCTGCATGACGTGGCCAAGGGCTGTCCCGGGCATGAGGCCGCCGGCGGCGAGCTGCTGGCGCGTTTCGGGCTGTCCGGCTTGTCCTCCATAGTGGCCGCCCATCGCGACGTCCCGCCCCCGGCTTCGGGCGTGCTGACGGAGAAGGAGGTGGTCTGTCTGGCCGACAAGCTGGTGCGCTGCGACAGGCGTGTGGCCGTGCGGGATCGTTTCGGCGAGAAGCTGGCCCTGTACCGCTGCGACGAGGAGGCCTGCGCGGCCATCCGAGGCCGCATGGACAACGCCCTGGCCCTGGTGGCCCTGGTCGAGGCGGCCTGCGGTCGGGGTATCGAGGAGATTCTTGTGGGGGAAGCGGCGTGAGCGAAATCTATCTCATCCGCCACGGCGAGATCACCCAGTCCTCGCCGCGTCGCTTTGTGGGGCAGACGGATCTGCCTCTGACGGACAGGGGGCGGGAGCAGATTGAAAGGGTGGCGCTATTTCTTACCGGCAGGGGCGTGGGGCGGCTGCTGTGCAGCCCGATTTCGCGCTGCGTGGAGAGCGCGGGCATCATCGGCGCGGTTCTGGGGATTGCGCCCGAAATCGTCCCGGACCTGCGCGAGATCGCGCTTGGCGCCTGGGAGGGCCTGACCGTGGACGAGGTGCGCGAGCGTTTCCCGGGCCGCTACGAGGCGCGGGGCCGAAACCTGGCAGGATTCCGTCCGCCGGACGGGGAGAGCTTCGCCGACGTGCAGCGCCGAGCCTGGCCGGCCTTCGAGACGGCCGCCGTCGATCTGGATGAACCTCTGGCCATCGTGGCTCACGGAGGAGTCAACCGCGTGCTCCTGTGCCGCATCCTGGGCATGCCGCTCGAAAACCTGTTCCGCCTGGAGCAGCACTATGCCTGTGTCAATATTCTGCGGGAGGACGACGGTGAGTTCCGCGTGGCGACGATGAACCATTGGGCGGAGTGAACGGACGGGCTGCTCCGGAAATCCGGTCCCGGAGATCATGGAACCGGGACATGCATCCGGTCGGTAAGGAAATAAAAAGGACCGCCGCGTGATTATCGCGGCGGTCCTTTGTGTTGCGAAGCCGGACTCGGAAGGTCAGAAGCGGTAGGCCACGCTCATGCCGACCAGATGGGCGTCGCCGTCCTCGAAGTCGGCGGTTTCGACGTTCCCGCCGCTGACATGGATTTCCGCGCCCTTGCGGTCGATGATCAGCAGATAGGTATAGCCAAGATCCACGCTCCAGGCGTCTCCGTGCCAGCCAAGGCCGGCGGAGAAGAGCTGACGGTCGTTGGCCGGGACCATGTAGTCGGCGCGTTCGGTGCGGACGGGCGTTTCGTCGTAGACGTAGCCGGCTCGCAGATCCCAGGCCGGAGTCAGGGCGTATTCGGCCCCGATCGCCAGTCTCCAGGTGTCTTTCCAGTCCTTGAAGACGGGGCCGGAGGGGTTGACGCCATTGATACGGATGTCCAGTTCCTCGTATGAGGACCAGCCAGTGCGGGTCACGTCCACTTCGATGCTCAGCCTGTCGACGGGGGTCAGGCACATGCCGAGGGACCAGGAGTCCGGCAGGGTGATTTCGCCGTCGGCGTCACCGTTGAGCTTGTCGCCCAAGGTTCCGGGCACGTTGCTTTCGGCCTCGCCGCGCGGATGCACGTCGATGGCGCTGCGGTACATGAGCCCGAAGGACAGCCAGTCCGTCGGTGCATACAGGGTGGAAACGCTGACACCCAGTCCGACGTCGTCGCCCCGGACCTTCAGGTCGTAGGCTCCGGCCACTGTCTTCTTCTGCTCGAAATCGAAATAATTGGCCTCGACGCCAAGGCCGATGGACCAGGTGTCCGTAAGCTTCATGCCGAGCACCGGCGTAACGGAAACGCTCTTGATGCCCGCATAATAGACGCTGCTGCTTCCGGCCCAGTCCTCGTCGAATTCCGTGCCGAGCCCGAAGCGGTTGTAGACGCCGATCCCCAGCCAGTAGCGCTCGCCGAGCTGGTGCACTGCATAGGCATGGGGCAACAGCCAGACATTGTCCTTGCCGTCGGCGCTCTGCCGTCCGTCAATGGACACGGTGGCCATGGGGGCCACGGCCACCAATCCGGTCATGACCTGCGTGCCGTTCAGCCCGGTCATGGCGGCGGGGTTGGACGCCACCACCGAGGCATCGGCCTTTCTGGCCATGGTCGTGCCGCCGAGGGCATTGCCCCGTGCGCTCCATTCGTAAACGGCAAAGCCGGCCGCCGACACCTGCTGTCCCGTCAGCAACAGCGCCAACATGACAGCGGCAACAATTCTCCCCATCGCTCCTCCTCGTTCAGCACAGGTTCATGCGCACCCGCCCGGGCGCGCGACAAGCTCCGGCGCATACGGATTTTTTTCTGTCATCTCAAGGAGAAAGGGTAAAGTGATCGCTCAGTTGCGGCTCATGGATCGCGGCAATGACGGGAGGAAACTCAACAGTAGCGGTGAGTTCAGTCGTTGAGTGTCTGCCGCAAGGGAATTGTCGTGATATTGAACATGCCGCCCATGGAGCGCAGAAAGTCTTCGATACGGGCGATGAGCCGTTTTTCCAGTTCCCGTTCGCTGTGCTTTTCATCGAGTTCCAGAAAATCGAAGGTGTAGCCGTCTCTTACGGCCAGCTTGGCCTGGTTGCGGAGCGCCGGCGTCAGCGCCTGTTCGAAATTGTGCTGGCCGGGAAGGGATTTCTCGTCGTTCTCATAATGACAAGGTGTTGGCTCCCCCCGATTTCTCGCACAAGTGGTGCGAGTTTTATGTGTGCATCGTAGGACTAGAAAAACGGATCACGGCAAGGGTCATGTCGTCGGCCTTTTTCTCCGTTCCCCGAAAGGCGTTCACGGCGTCGATGATCTCCCGGATGATCCCGGCGGCCGGGAGATCATGGTGGGTGCGGATGGTGTCCTTGAGGCGCTGCTTGCCGAACATCTCCCCGTCCGCTGACATCGTCTCCCAGATGCCGTCCGTGCCGATGAAGATGATCCGGCCCTCGGGCAGGCCGGGGCGCTCGTGCAGCTCGAAGTCGGTTTGCCTGATGACGCCGAGGGGCAGGCCTTCCCCACGGAGCTCCTCGAATCTGTCTTCGACCGGGGAATAGACCAGGGCCGGATCGTGCCCCGCCCGGACCCAGCGGATGGCCCCGCTTTCAGTCAGTTCCAGCAGGAACAGGGTCATGAACCGCCCCGTGCGGTCCGTGTCCTCGGCCACAAGCTCGTTCACGCGCCCGACGATATCGTCCAGACCCTTGCCGCAGGCTGCCTGGCTCCGGATGTAGGCCCTGGCCGAAGCCATCATCAGGGCGGCCGGGATGCCGTGTCCGCTGACATCGCCGACGGCGATGACGAGACTCTTCCCATCCGCGCCTTGTCTGGGGATGAAGCCGTAGTAATCGCCTCCGGTCTCGTGGCAGTACTCGCTGACGGCGGCGATGTCGTGCCCGCCGAACCGTGGACTTTCCGTTGGCAGGAGGTTCTGCTGGATCTGCTGCGCCACTTCCAGGGCGTTCTTGATGTGAATCCGGTCTTCGAGTTCAGGGACCATGCGGTTGAAGGCCTTTCCGAGCTGTCCTATTTCGTCCTTGCCCCGCACGTCGGCTCGCGCCGCGAAGTCGCCACGGGCGATCCTGGCCACAGCGGTGGCGAGCATGGAGATGTTGCGCGTGAAGAGCTTGGACAGGATGAAGGCCACGGCGCAGACAACCCCGCCCACGATCAGGACGATGACGCCCATGCTCCGGATGTGGCTGCGGATTTGGGCGAGGATGAACTCCCGTGCGGTCAGGGTTTCCCTGACGACATCGGCCTTGGGCACGAGAACCATGAGGGCCGCTCCGCCTGGTTCGATGGGTGCATAGGCCCACAGCGTGTCCTCTCCCTTGGAACGCATGTCGGCGATACCCGAGGTCGTCGCCGTCAGGTCCTGCAGCATGGCGGCGTAGGACTGTACATCGTCGGAAAGGAGCCATGTGTCCGTGCCCGGCCGGCCCCAATGACCGCGCTGGGTTTCCTGGGACTGCTCCCGGGCGACGATCCGCAGCTGCCTTTCCAGCGAGCCGGGGGCGGTTTCCGGGCTGGCCAGAAACGTGGCCGCGTTGTCCGAAAAGATGCCAAGATGCGGGTTCTTGTGGAGAAGTGCGCTCACCGGAACGGCAAGGGTCACGTGGCCCTGGACCGTACCGGTTTCGTCCTTGATGGCGGAGGTGATGTTGAAGACGAGCAGACGGGTGCGCGGGTCGATCTGTGGGTCCGACCACGCAAGCTCCCGGACGTGTTGCGTGTCGGCGTCGCGGTATAGCGGTTCGCGAAGGAACATGCGCGAGGTGGATTTCGGGTAGGTGATCCGTGTCGCGTCGGAAAGCTCGATGTCGATCCAGAGGACGAGATCGCTGTACCTGAACTTCAGATTTTTCAGGACGGGAAGGAGCAGGTCGTGCAGGGATGAGGCCGAGGGATCGGGGATGCTCCGCCGATCGTTTTCGATCTCCATGGAATCAAAGTCGACCTCCAGATTCTGCCGTCCGCTTCTGTGCAGAAAATAATAGTCGTCCCGGGCGGTGAAGACCTGCGCCGCTGACGGCAGAAAGCGGGGTTCGGTCGCGGCGTGCTCGTGTCCGTACAGGATGCCTTCGATCCTGGAGGCGAGAAACTGCGCGTTGGATTCCAGGAGCTGCTGTTCACGCCGCAGGATGCGGGCATGGTCCTCGACGATCCGTTTCAGGGTCGTTCGGGCGGTGTTCATGAGGGCGTTGAAACTCCGGTCCACGAGTCCGTCGCCGAGGGCGGCCAGGTTGTCCCGGAATTGGAAGCCGACCACGAGCAACGGCGCGAGGGAAATGAAGAGCAGCAGTACGAGCAGTTTGTTTCGAATGCCCATGGGTCCTCCACGGAAAGGCGATGCGCTGGGGTGTTGGTCAGTGTATACCAACCCCGGTCAGGGGGGAAGTGCCCCGGACGCGGCGACGAGACTGCCGTCATGATGACGCAGCAGGCCGGACGTAGCGTCTGGAAAGTGAAAACGCCGTCCCGGTTGTCCGGTACGGCGTTTGTCATGCAGATCACGGCCTGGCGCGGGAGGAAGGGCTTTTTAGAAACGCTTGAGCTCTTCCTTGGCCAGGACCGCGTGAATTCCGTCGCTGTCCGCCGGATGGACAAGAAGCGTCGATCTGCCGTTCATGCAGATGGTCTTGAGCTGGTCCGAGATGCGAATGCGTCTTGCGTCCTCGATGGGCGCGTTGTCCGGGGTGCGGATGTCCTCGATGGACTCGTAGCTCCTGAGTTCTCCCGCCGTCATGACCGAGCCGGCTTGCCCCAGATGATACCAGCCCCG
This sequence comes from Desulfomicrobium macestii, assembly GCF_014873765.1. NCBI lineage: Bacteria > Pseudomonadati > Thermodesulfobacteriota > Desulfovibrionia > Desulfovibrionales > Desulfomicrobiaceae > Desulfomicrobium > Desulfomicrobium macestii. The sequence continues at coordinate 28,325 of NZ_JADBGG010000031.1, forward strand.
GAAGCGACCGTCGTTGCCCTGCAAGCGCAGGCCGATTCCGGCCAGGGCACCGATGATGCCGCCGCCGGTGCCGCCGTGCTCGGACAGGTGTATGCCGAGCTTTTCGGCCAGGGTATACGCCTGGCTTTTGGTCAGTACCTCCTTCTTGGCACGCAGACCGAATGAGATCAGGGCCTTGCAGGTTGCAGCCTCGGGTTCGGGGACGATGCACAGTCCCGGATCTGAGCCTGGCGCGCTGTGCGTTTCAAGGTAGGCGCTCAGGAATTCTGCGTATTTTTCCGGCGCGACGTCGGTCTTGGCCGTAAAGACCATGGAGCTGTTGTGCGAGGTGTAGGGGATGTCCGGGTGCACGAAGAGCTGATGGCGGGAGATCATGGAATATGAGCCCCAGCCCATGGCGGTCATCTCGCGACACGCGGCCTCGACCAGCCACCCTGTGCCCTTGCTTTCCAGATTGTCGGTGTCGTCCATGCAGATCATGAGTTTCATGGGTTCGCTCCTGAATTTTCGGGTTTGGGATTTGCGGAAAGAAGTCCACGGGCTTCAAGTTTGGTCAAAAGGGCCGGAACGGGCAGCGCGCCCAGTGCTCCAAAAATCATTCCGCCGCCGGTCTTGATGGCGGTGCTCATGAACAGCACCTGCACGTCCATGCCGACCATCCACTCCGAAAAGAGTGAGATCGGGGCGCGGGCCGCGGCCGCCAGCAGGCCCGCGACGGCGAAGAAGGCGAGGTTCTTGCGATGGCTTTCCAGGAACGGCACGCAGAAATCGATGACCAGGGCGGGCAGCATGTAGCTGACGATGCCCAGGGGGCCGAGCTTGCCGCTGCCCGTGAACATGCCCAGCAGCCCGGCCATGCCCGCGGCCAGGGTGGCGCTCCAGCGCTTGCGCACGCACAGGGCGGCGAGCATCAGAAAAAGGATCAGAAAAAACATGGAGTGGCCAGGCACCTTGAGGTGCAGGCGCAACATGAGCTTGGTGGACAGAATCAGCAGGGAGCAGAAACCCAGGAAAAGGGATTCCTGCAGGGTGAAGCCGAACATGTGGTTACGCACGGGGCTCTCCGGTTGTATTTGATGGATTGGGGCCGGGCCACACGGTGCGGTCCGGGTGCAGGCCGTACCAGCGGCAGTGGGCGGCCAGGGCCACGTCCTTGGCAAGGACCAGGCTGGAGACGATGGCGGGCAGGCAGATGACGCGCACCAGCGTGCCCCAGTTGGCGGGGTTGACGAGCTCGCGAGGCAGGATGCGGGCCCCGCGCAACACCTGACTTTCATATGTCTGCACCGAGACGCCCCACAGCGTTGGGAAGAAGAATACACAGGTGGAGAGCACGAAACCTACCTTGGCGGGCAGAAAGCGGAGCAGGAGTCTGGCCATCTCCCCGTGATGCGTGGTCTTCATGAGCAGCACTCCCGGCAAGACGAGCAGTACGAGCCGACAGGCGACCAGGGCCCCGTCCGGCAGGCTCTGCACGCCGTATCGAAGCAAATAGAGGGCCATGACCAGCACGACCTGCCAGATGAAGACAAGGACGAGGCGTCTCCAGGGATGGCGATGGGCTCCCGTGGCTACGGCCAGGGCCGCCGTGCCCAGGGTCAGGGCCGTCAGGCTCCAGGGGCCGTGCCAGAACAGGGCGCCCATGGCGAGTGCCATCGCCGCAGTGATGCGAAGGATCAGCCGGGTCTGGCTGACTCGCGTGGTGTGTCGGGATGACCCGTTCAGCATGGGATGAGCCCCATGGCCCGAAGTTCGTGGACGCTGTGCGCCCCATGCACGGCGGGACTGCGGTGCAGGGTGCAGATGACGGACGTGCCGTCAAGGCACGCCTGGTGCAATATGCTCCAGACGCGGGTGGTCGAGGCCGGGTCCAGACCCACGAAGGGGTCGTCCAGCAGGAGCAGTTCCGGCTCCACGGCCAGGACCGAGGCCAGGGCCACGAGATGTTGCTCGCCGTGGCTGAGCAGGAATGGCGGGCGCTCGGCCAGTGCGACCAGATCCAGTTTTTCAAGGATGTCCATGGCCAGTTCACGGCAACGCGCCTTGGGCAGGCCGCGGTACGTCAGGGGAAAGGAGACCTCGTCCAGGACCGTGTCCGCCGTGAGTTGGCGGGCGGGGTTCTGGATCAGCAGTCCGACCCTGCCGCGCAGTCCTTTCGGAGTCGGCGTCAGGCCGAAGACGGAGGCGCTGCCGTCGCTCAGGGACTCAAAGCCCGTCAGGCAGCGCAGCAGCGAGGTCTTGCCCGAGCCGTTACCACCCTTGATGATGGCGATTTCGCCTTGGTGCAGCGTGAAATCGAGCCGTTCCCAGATGCGTTTGTCACCCAGTTCAAGTCGTGCGTTCTCCATGGTCACCACGGCGGTTTTTCCGGGTACGGAGGGAGGGGCGGGCAGGTCAACGGGGGGAGGGACGACGGCGGGCCGCAGAGTCCTGTTCGCGATGCCCAGGATGCGGCCGATGGCGCGCAATGGAGCGGGGTCGTGTTCACACAGAACCACGCTCCCGCCTGCGGCCAGGAAATTTTCGAGGATAGAGTTCAGGGCGTCGATGCCGCCCTGGTCGAGCTGGGCGCAGGGCTCGTCCAGCAGCAGGATATGGGGCTCCATGGTCAGCATGGCCGCCAGGAGGAGTTTGTATTTTTGACCGACGGACAGGGTCCCCACCGGGCGGTCCAGGGGCAGGGTGTCGTGGTCGAGTCCCACGCGGGACATGGCCCCGAGCATGCGCGAGGTAATCTTCTCGGGCGGCACGCGCAGGTTCTCCAGCCCAAAGGCCAGTTCGGACCCTACATCGGCGCAAAGAAGCTGTGTGTCGGGGTTCTGAAGGATGAGCCCAATGCGCCCCGGAAGGGCCTGGGAAACTGGCTGGCCGTCTAGCAGGACCCGGCCAGGTCCCGGCTCGTGCAGGCCGGCCATGGTCCGCAGCAAGGTTGATTTTCCGCATCCCGTGGGGCCGGTGATGCAGACGCATTCCCCGGGGCCGACCTCAAGGTCGACCCCGGAGTAGAGCGGGCCGGTCAGGCCGGCCGCGCCGACATTTTCCAGCGTGAGCGCCATCAGAAGGCGTAGTCGATGCCGCAGTAGAGGGTCCGTCCGGGACGGGGGAAGCCGTAGCTCTCCTCGTAGTCCTCGTCGAAGAGGTTGTTCACCCCTGCATAGACGCTCAATGCCTTGTCCAGGAAGGACTGGCTGATCTTCAGATCGACCACCGTGAAGTCGTCCATGCGTTTCTTCTCGGTCGCGTCGTCGTTGTAGGTGTACTGGTTGGCCACGTACCGGACTCCGGCATACAGAGCGGTGCCGAAGGGGCAGGTGTACTGGGCCTCCAGGGCCACGGTGTCGCGCGGACGGTACTGCAGTTCGTCGCGTTCGGAGTTGTCGGACTTGTCTTCGGAATGCAGGTAGCCGTAGCTCGCCCGGGCCCAGAAGGAGTCGAAGAACCTGTTTTCCAGACCCACTTCGAAGCCTTCGAGGAGGTATTCCTCATAGTTCTCGTAGATATCGGTCGTGTCGTCCTTCTCGATGAGGTTCTCGGCATACGTACGGTACACGGAGCCGGTGAACACGGTCTTGAAGGGCAGTTCCTGGTCCAGGCCGATCTCGAAGTGGCGGGCCACCTCCGGTTCCAGGTCCGGGTTGCCGGAGGTGGCGTCGAAGAGGTTGCGGATGGAGGCGAAGCGCACCTTGCGGGCGTGGTTGGCGGAGATGGTCGTGCCTTCGAAGGGCCGGTAGCTGGCGCCGAGGAGGTAGGTCCAGTCCGTCGCGGTTTCGGACTCGGGGCCGGTCTGGGCCACGTAGCCGCCGCCGGCCACCAGGGTCACCTGTTCGATGGGAGTGATGGTGTATTCCATGGCCGCAGAGTATTCCTGCAGGTCCTTATCCGTATCGATGATGGTCTCGCCTTTCTTCTTCTTGGTGAACCCGGTTTCTTCCCAGCTCTGGTTCTCGCCGCTCAGGGCCGCGGTCAGGACGCCGTATGCGTCGAAGTCGTAGCTGGCACGCATGTTCGTGCCGGCGATGGTGCTGGTGGAGTCGCTCTTGGAAGAGCCGCTCAGGTCGGTCGTGCTGTAAGAATCGTCGTCGTAGCCCTTGGTCAGTTCGTTGCGCTGGTTCGCATAGACGGCCGTGGCGATGGTCAGCGGAAAATCGAACTCGTGGCGCAGGTTGAACTGGGCAGCCAGGTCGCTGTAGTCTTCCAGGCGCTCGTACTTGGCCGTCTTGCCAAAGGGGTCGGTGCTGTCGGTGATGACGGACGGCGGCTTCCCGTAGCTTCCGCCGGTGTACGAGAAGACGGCGCCAAGCTGGGTGCTTGCGTCGATGTTGTAGGCGCCGTTGAAGAAGAAGCTGTTGCGCTCACGGTCGCTGTTCTCGCGGCGGTCGGAGTCCTGGGCCTCGTTTTTGTCGAAATCGTCGGAAATCAGGTAGCCGTTGGAATTGAGCCGGCTCACGCTGCCGAAGAAAAATCCCTTTTCGTTGCCGCCGGAGAGGGATGCCTTGCCTAGGTAGGAATCTTCCTGCCCGGCACGAAGGCCCACGGAGCCGTGCATGCCCTGGTTGCCGCCCTTGGTGATGATGTTGATGACGGCTGCCGTGCCGCCGGAACCGTACAACACCGAACTCGCGCCCTTGGTCAGGATGATGCGGGAAATGTTCTCGGCAGGGATGGATGCAGGATCGAACTGGCCGTCATAGGTGGACTGGAAGGGCACGCCGTTGATCAGAAGCTTGATGTGCCTGGTTCGGAAGCCTCTGATGTCGATGCGCGGAGTTCCATCGGCGGCCGTGCGGATGTACACGCCGGGGAGCATCTGGATGGCCTCGTTCAGGGTCGTCGCGCCACGGGTTTCAATGTCCTTGGCCGTGACCTCGGTGATGTTGGTCACGTCGTCCACGCCCGGTTTGTCGGAAGTCACGACAATTTCGCCCAGAGCATATTCAGGCTCTTGGGCAAGGGCGGGTTGGGCTGCGACCAGGGCGAGGAACAGCAGGAGGGCCAGTTGGAATCGGGGCATGGTAATCCTCGGAAGTAAAGGGTTGGTGGTAGGTTGGCATCAACAGCATGTAATTATGTCTGATTTGGTATAGTTTGAAAAAATTTTAGTCAATAATGTCGAATATGTCAGATGAGGCATAATAAGTTTGTTGGCCCATGCCTCGCCATGCAAGGCGACTCTGGATTGTTGGACAGGGAATTCGTGACGACGTATGGGAGGCACACTCGTGTTTAATGCTGCAAGCAAATAAGGATTTCGCATGAAAGATAAAGACAACAGTGCTTTGGGTCGTTCTCTGTGGCGGCTGGTGCGTTTTGCCCGCCCGCATGCGCGGCGCATAGGCCTCGGGCTTGCCGCCAATGCGGGGGCACGATTTTTCGACCTTCTGCCCATGATCGTGGTCGGGCGCGTGGTGGATACCGTGGCCGGGGCTCTGCGTGAAGGGCAGGTCCTGGCTGGCGCCGATTTTGCTTGGGCAGGCCTTCTGGTGCTGGGTACTTTTGCCGGGCTGGCCGTGTTTCAGAGCGTCAGCGACTACACCCTGGACTCGGCGGCGCAGCGGATTCGCCACGACCTGCGCGTGGATCTCTACACCCATGTGCAGAAGCTGGACGTGTCCTACTTCGAATCCCGCCAGACCGGCGACATCATGGCCGTGCTGGCCGGGGATGTGGACAATCTGGAGCGCTTCTTCTCCGACACGTCCACGAGCATCGTGCGTCTGCTTATAACCTTCACCGGAATCTACGGCATCCTCTTCTGGATGGACTACCACCTTGCGCTGCTGCTCCTTGCGCCCATGCCCATCGCCATCTGGGCCGTGCGCTTCTTCGCCACCCGCGTCGCCCCGCAGTACCGCAAGGCGAGAAAGGCCGTCGGCGACATCAACGCCATCCTGGAAAACAACCTCCAGGGCATGAACGTCATCCAGGCATATTCCGCGCAGGACCACCAGACCGGCCGCATCCGTCTTCGATCCGAGGAATATCGCGACGCTGCCATCCGCGCCGCCCGCGAGCGGGCGCGATTCGTGCCCCTGCTCTACGGGGTGGCGGGGATTGGATACGCGCTCCTGATCGGCGGAGGCGGGTGGATGACATTCGCGGGCATCGGCCCCAGCGTGGGCGATTTCACGACTTTCGTGCTCCTGGCCATGCGCCTCATTCTGCCCCTTTTCGTCTTCGGCATGCTCATCAATCAGATCCAGCAGTCCGAAGCTTCGGCCCTGCGCATCAACGAAATTTTCGATACGACGCCCACGGTGCGCGATCAGGCCAAGGCCTACCCTCTTGACGGGGAACTTCGCCGGGTCGAGGTCCGCGATGTCTGCTTTGCCTATCCGGAGCGCGAGAAGGTTCTGTGCGGAATAAATCTGTGTCTTGAGCGCGGCCGGGTGCTGGGCGTGGTCGGTCCCACCGGGGCGGGCAAGAGCTCCCTCGCCAAGCTCATGCTGCGCTACTACGATCCTTTGGATGGGCAAATTCTGGCCAACGGTCGCGAGCTGTCTTCCGTGACTCTGGACTCATGGCGGGGGCGCATCGGCTATGTTTCGCAGGAGGCCTATCTGTTTCACGGCACGGTGTCCGAGAATATCCGTCTCGGGTCGCCGCTGGCCTCGGATGACGATGTTGTGCGGGCGGCGGACATGGCCGGAGCCGGTGAATTCATCGCCGCATTGCCGCAAGGATACGAAACCATGGTCGGGGACCGGGGCATGAAACTTTCCGGCGGACAGCGGCAGCGCATCTCCCTGGCGCGGGCCATCCTGCGCGATCCGGAGTTTCTGATCCTGGACGAAGCCACCTCCAGCGTGGACACGCGCACGGAGGAGGTCATTCAGAACAATCTCAAAAACCTGCGCGCCGAACGCATCACCCTGGCCATCGCGCACCGTTTGTCCACGGTGCGGCACTGCGACGAGATCGTCGTGGTCGTGGACGGCATCATCGTCGAGCGTGGAACGCACGGGGAACTGGTGGCGGCGGGCGGCGTTTATGCGGGGTTGTGGCAGGTGCAGAGCGGAGAATAGGGGGCTTGGAAGATGGGAGAAGATGGGAATACGGTGCTGGGCGGCGGAGCCTTGCTGGGCGGTTTGCGCTGCGCCGAAACTCCTTCGCGGGCCTCGTAAGGCTTGGCCGTCGCGTGCAGGACGGATGTGTCGGGATGTGCGGTGGACGACGGACAAGCCAACGATGCCTGGCTCAGTCAGACAGTCGGCGCAACACAAACCGACCAGCAAGGCTCCTTGGTGCATGAGATAATAAAAATCCCCGGGAAACTTTTGTTTCCCGGGGATTTTTCAATCTCAAACGAATCGATTCAAAAATGCCGAGCTGATAAAAAACAATGAATGGGGTGCAGGGGACGCGTCCCCTGCCCGCCGGAGGCATCTTCTTCCCCTTATTTCTCTTCGCGCTCCTTGTACCAGGCGCTGGAGTCTTCCATCAGTTTGTTCAGACGGTTGACCATCTTGTGCGGGTCGGCCAGGTAGCCGTCCATGAGCAGGGCGGATTCGTAGAGCTGTTCGATCACGGTGGCCACGAATTCGTCCTTCTCGTCCTTGGCGAAGACCGAGAGCAGGTTGCGCACCAGTTTGTGATCCTGGTTGATCTCGAAGACCTTCTTGGGAATGGAGGTGTCCTTGGTCACCAGCTGCATGATCTTGTGCATCTGGGATGTGGAGCCGTCCGGACTGACCAGGCAGGAAGGGCTCTGGCTCAGGCGCTTGGAGATGCGGGCCTCGGTGATGCGGTCGCCCAGGATTTCCTGCACGCGTTTGAGGAAGCGGTCCATGTCCTGGGATTCCTCTTTGGAGAGTTCCTCGGGCTTGTCCTTTTTCTCGGCGCTGTCGGCGTATTTTTCGATATTCGTGATGTCGGCGTTTTCGGTCGCCTTGAGCTCGAACTCCTTGAATTTGCGCAGGCTGTCCATGACGAACTCGTCCACGGGCTCGTACAGGTAGAGTACTTCCAGGCCCTTGGCGCGGAAGATCTCCAGGTGCGGATTCTGTTCGATGGCTTCGCGGCTGGGGCCGGAGATGTAGTAGATTTCCTTCTGACCTTCCTTGGCCGCCTCGATGTATTCTTCCAGGGAAATGAGCCCGTCCTTGTCCTCATGGCGCGAGGAGTTGAAGCGGAGCAGTTCGCCGAAGGCCTCCTGGTTGGCGAAGTCTGCATATCCGAGCTTGAAGCGTTTGGCGTGCTCGTTCCAGAACTTGACGTAGCGGTCCTTGTCCTGCCCGAGTTTTTTCAGGTGCGAAAGGATCTGCTTGGTCAGGGTGGTGGCGATTTTGCGGATGAGCAGGTTTTCCTGCAGGGTCTCGCGCGAGATGTTCAGCGGCAGGTCCTCGGTGTCGACCACGCCGCGCATGAAGCCGAGATATTCCGGGATGAGGTCCTTGTTCTTGCTCTGGATCAGCACGCGGCGCACGTAAAGGTCCAGTCCGTAGTTCTCGCGATCGAAGCCGAAGGTGTCCTGGCTGCGCGGGGGCACGAAGGCCAGGGCCGAGAACTGCACCGGGGCGTCCACGCTCATGTGCAGGGTGTCCAGGGGTTCCTCCTGGTCGTAGGTCAGGAACTTGTAGAACTCCGTGTACTGTTCGGGGGTGATGGAGAACTTGTTTTCGCGCCACAGTGCCTGCACGGTGTTGGCCTTCTCGCCCTGGACCAGGATGGGGAAGGATATGAAATTGGAGTGCTTCTTGATGATGGACGTGATGCGGTTCTTTTCCGCGAACTCCTTGCCGTCTTCCTTGAGCTGAAGGGTCAGGGTCGTGCCGCGCGGCAGATCCTCTTCCAGTTCGGCTACGGTGTAGGTGCCGAGCCCGTCGGAGGACCATTCCACGGCCTTGGCAGCCGGGTCGAAGGAACGGGTGCGGATGGTGACCTTGTCGGCGACCATGAAGACCGAATAGAAGCCCACGCCGAAGCGGCCGATGATATTGGAGGAGTTGGCCTGGTCGGCCATGGCCTGGCGGATGAATTCGGCGGACCCGGAATGGGCGATGGTGCCGATATTGCGGACCAGTTCATCCATGGTCATGCCGACGCCGGTGTCCGCGATGGTGAGGGTGTGGTTTTCCTCGTCCGCGGTGATGGAGATCTGCAGTTCAAGATCGGGGTTTGCGATCTCGGCCGAGCGGGCCTGCTCGAAGCGCAGCTTGTCGAGGGCATCCGAGGCGTTGGAGACCAGCTCTCGCAGAAATATTTCCCGGCTTGTGTAGATGGAATGAGTAATGATATCGAGTAATTGCTTGATTTCTGTCTTAAACTCGAACTGTTGTGCCTGAGACATAAATGCTCCTTCTGGTTTGGAAATTTTGTTTGCACCAAATAAAAGGCCTGCTCTCATTGTCAAGGGTTGCGAAGAAACAAGATTTTTACTTGACCGGGTCAGGGGGCTTGGGTAGAGAGTTTCCCCTGTCGGATGGTGGGTGTAGCTCAGTAGGCAGAGCACCTGGTTGTGGCCCAGGATGTCGCGCGTTCAAGCCGCGTCACTCACCCCATTAGACAATACGGGACAGTTCGTCTGTCCCTTTTTTTTCTCGCTTTTTGTGGTGGGTGTAGCTCAGTAGGCAGAGCACCTGGTTGTGGCCCAGGATGTCGCGCGTTCAAGCCGCGTCACTCACCCCATTTGACACCCAAGCAGAACCGGATAAGAACTGGTTCTGCTTTTTTTTTGGGGAGGTCGCATGGCTGCATTCACGGGCATCAACCACCTGGCCATGGTCACGGCGGACATGGACCGAACGGTACACTTCTGGCGGGATCTGCTCGGCATGCGTCTTGTCGTTGGGCTTGGGCATCCCGGGTACAGGCATTATTTTTTCGAAATCACAGACAAGGACATGATCGCCTTTTTCGAATGGCCCAAAGTGGAGCCCATTGCCGAAAAAGATCATGGCGCCCCGGTGCGCGGGCCCGCGGCTTTCGACCACCTGTCCTTTGGAGTGGAGAGCCTTGAAGAGCTGGGGCGTCTCAAGGACCTGCTGGAAGCCAATGATTTCTGGGCTTCGGAATTCATCGATCACGGGTTCATTATTTCCCTGTACTCCTTTGATCCCAACAACATCCCCATTGAATTCAGTTATGCCGTGCCCGAATACGACGTTCACTCCCATCCGATCATGATCGACTCCCATCCGACTCCGGCCGCACTGGAAGGCAGTAAGCCGCGTCCGGAAAGATGGCGCGACGCCGTTCCTTCGGATTCGGATCGCGGTATCTATCCCGGCGAGGCTGAAGCCGTGCGCGCCGCATTCACCAAGAAAACATAAATCCCGGGACATACCGGGGTATTTGAGGAAAATATGGATAAGCTTGTCATAGAAGGTGGCGTCCCGCTCAAGGGCGAGGTCCGCATCAGTGGTTCTAAGAACGCGGCCCTGCCCATTCTGCTCGCTTCGATTCTGGTCGAAGGCGAGGTGCGTCTCACCAATGTCCCGAATCTGCGCGACATCGCCACCACGCTGAAACTGCTCGAACTGCTCGGCTGCCGCGCCGAATTCAATGACGGCGACGTGCTGCTGCATTCGTGCGATTTGAAGCCCGAGGCGCCCTATGACCTGGTGCGCACCATGCGCGCCTCCGTGCTGTGCCTGGGGCCGCTTCTGGCGAGGCTCGGCCGGGCGCGGGTGGCCATGCCCGGCGGCTGCGCCATCGGTGCGCGGCCCGTGGATCTGCACCTCAAGGGGTTGGAGCAGATGGGTGCCGTCTTTGAACTCGAGAGCGGCGACATCGTCGGCACCTGCGACCGCCTCAAGGGGGCCCATATCCACCTTGATTTCCCTACCGTGGGCGGCACCGAGCACCTGATCATGGCCGCTGTGCTGGCTGAAGGCGAGACCGTGCTCGAGAACGCGGCCCGCGAGCCGGAAATCCAGGATCTGGCGGAATTTTTGAACACCTGCGGGGCGCGCATCACCGGCCACGGCACCAGCGTCGTGCATATCGAAGGCGTCGAATCCCTGCACGGCTGCTCCTATCCCGTCATGCCCGATCGCATCGAGGCCGGCACCTATCTGGTGGCCGCCGGGATGACAAAGGGCGACCTGACCCTGCGGGACTGCCCGGTGGATGCGCTTGACGCCGTCATCTCGAAATTGCGCGAAATGGGCATGATCATCGAGGGCGACCGCGATCTGCTGACGGCCAGCGTCGACGGCCCCCTGAATTGCGTCGATCTTTCGACCAGGCCCTATCCCGGCTTCCCCACGGACATGCAGGCTCAGATCATGGCGCTCATGTGCGTCAGCCGTGGCGCGGGCGTGATCACCGAAGGCATCTTCGAGAACCGCTTCATGCACGTGCAGGAGCTGGCCCGCCTTGGCGCGCACATCACCCTCTCGGGACAGAGCGCCATGGTGCGCGGGGTGGATTCACTGAAAGGCGCCACGGTCATGGCCTCGGACCTGCGCGCCAGCGCCTGCCTGGTCCTGGCCGGCCTGGCGGCAACGGGACGCACCGACGTGCGCCGCATCTATCACCTCGACCGGGGCTACGAACAGATGGAAGTGAAGCTGGCTTCCGTCGGCGCCAGGATCAGGCGCGAAAAGGAATAGGGTGTGGCCGCAAGGCCGCCGAAGGCCGGAATGAAAAAACCTCGCTGAAAGTCTCAGCGAGGTTTTTTTTGGGGCTGTTGCCGGAGCCCTGCCTGTCGGGAGAGAGGTACAGGCGGTCCGCAGCGTATGAATTCTCGTGACTGAAGCGGGGCCTGTACGGCCCGCCATCATTTCCTTGCCTTCACTCCTGCCCGGGGATTTTCCCGGCCGTCGCGTTTTCTGCGGGCCTGGGCGCATGGTTCGGGAACTGCAATTCGCGCTTCAGAAAACCTCGCACACGCAGGTACTCGGTGATGTTTCCTTCCCCGCGCAGGACCATCTCCCAACCCGGCCGCTCCATGACCACCAGGACCGGGATGCCCGTGTAGCCCTTCATCTTGAAATAGGCCCGGGCCGTGCGCACCGTCTGGCGCAGGTCTTCGGACACCGGCACTGGGTCGATGGTGTCCAGGCTTTCCACGCGCAACACTTCAAGGAACAGGTTTTCCTTGCTTGCGTCGGCGTTTTGCACAGTGGCCAGACGGTACAGGTCGTCTTCCTTGTTGTCGGTGCTGGCCAGATGCCATTTGCCGGGCAGGGTGTGGGCGTTGATGGACAGGTTGGCCAGGATTTTCGAGCAGTGGTCGCAGTGCAGGCTGAAAAAGAGGACGTGCTGCGGCGCGTTGTCCGGAGCCGTCTCCCAGGTGCTGAAGGCCGTGTCCACGATGGCGGGTGGAACGACGTTCAGGTCCAGCACCGCGTTGGCGGTGAAGCCGCCGCACCACACGGCCACGCCCAGAAAGACCGTCAGGAGCGACCTGCGCACCCACGCAAAAAGACAGAGTCCCACAAAAAGGGTCACGCCCACGATGACGCAGAGCAGGCATTTTTCTTTGAGGCCCATGAACTGAAAGCCAAGGATGGCTCCGTCAAAGGCCAGGGCTCCGAAGAGCAGCAGACTGGCCAGACCCCAGATCCATTTCTTGTCGTAGCGGCCGCCAAAGAAGACCAGCCCCCACAGAAACCAGAAAAAGGCCGCTCCCATCTTGATGAGGTTGCCTTCGCCGAAGCGGACATATTCTCCGACGACGTCGCAAGCGGAGGTGGTGCAGAACGATGTATGGCGGACGGCCTGCATCCAGACCTCTGCCGAGAGGAAGGACGCGGCCAGGAAAAGAAAGGTCAGCAGAGAATAGCGAGAGAAGCGGATCATGACAAACTCCCTGTTGGATGATGGGTGTTTGTGTATCCAAGGTGTGCGTCGCGTCAAGCCGGAAATGCTTACGTCGGGGGCAAACGCACTTCTTGAGCCGTTTTGGCGGTGTCAGGCTGCAGTCATTTCAAACGTATGGAATGCTTCTTGAGCAGTTCGTACAGTCGGGCCCGGGACAGGCCGGAGCACTCGCAGGCCGTCGGCACATCATTGGCGCAGAGTTCGAGCAGCTGGCGCATGTAGGTGTTTTCGAGCTGGCCGACCACAATTTCTCGCACTTCGCGCAGTGGCGGCAGTTCGTCGCCCGGTGAAAAGGGCAGGGGTATGGCGCCGTGGATGCGGCCGGGTTCGAGCAGGGTGGGCTGCTCCTTGTCCGGATTGTGGCGAAAGGAGTTCCTGGCGATGCTGATGCGCACGTCCACCGGCAGGTGGTGGCTGTAAAGGGATGGCTCGTCCTGGCAGTTGTCGATGGCCACGGCCATGGTGTTGACGAATTCGCGTACATTGCCCGGCCAGTGATAGGCATGCAGGGCGTTGAGAAATTCCGGCGTGAGCGTCTTGGGTGTGATGCCGCTTTCGCGGCAGTTTTTTTCCGTGTAGTATTCGGCCAGCAGGAGGATGTCTTCCCTGCGGGAGCGCAGCGGTGGGATTTCGATCTGGTGGCCATTCAGGCGGTAGTAGAGATCGCTGCGGAAAAGCCCCTGCTCGACCATGAGCCGCAGGTTGCGGTTGGTGGCTGCGATGACCCGGAAATTGCTGCTGACTTCCTTCTCTGATCCGATGGGACGAAATTTGTGTTCCTGCAGTACGCGCAGCAGGGATTTTTGCAGCTCAAGGCTCAGTTCGCCGATCTCGTCCAGAAAAACCGTACCGTTATTGGCCAGTTTGAAGAGGCCGTCCCGGGCCTCGTGAGCGCTGGTGAAGGACCCCTTGGTGTGGCCGAAAAGGGTGCTTTCAGCCAGATGTGTGGACAGGTTCGTGCAGTCGATGACCACCAGCTTGCCCGGCGTTGCCCCGTTTTCGTGGATGCCTCTGGCGAAAAGTTCCTTGCCCGTGCCCGTTTCGCCGGTGATGATGACGTTGGCCTTGCTTCCCGCCGCCTTGCCCATGACTTCAAGGCAGTTCATGATGGCCGGGCTTTCGCCGATGATGGCGCTGCGCTTGACCTTGCGCGGCCCACGGTTCTGCTCCTTGGAGGCCCGGTAGGCAATGGTGCGCTGCAGGATGAGCATGATGTTGTTCAGGGAGATGGGTTTGCCCACGTAATCCCAGGCTCCGTTGGCGATGGCCAGGGTCGCGCCGTCGGAATCGCCGTCGCCGGTCAGGATGACAACCTCGGGCAGGGAAGAAAAGGACTGAAACTGCTTGATGTGTGCAAGCCCGTTGCCGTCGGGCAAATTGACGTCGAGAAAGATGAGATCGCAGTCCATGCGTTGCAGCCGGTCGAAAGCATCCTTGATGGTGTGAGCGATCTGGCAAGGATGGCCAATGCGTTCAATGATCCGCTGAAAGGAACGGGAAAAATCCTGATCGTCGTCGATTATGAGAATGTTGGCCATTTGCAGCTCCAGACAAAAGTTCAATCCGCTTTTGTCGGAATATGTCTGGAAAAGCAAGATTCTTGTGCGCCATGAATCTTCATGCCCGTGAACATGAAAACAACGAGCGGGCTGGCCTTTTCCATGTTTAGGGATTAAAAAATAATTTCGCTCCCGGAGGAATTGTCCATGCAGGTGCCGCCTGACGTGCATTCCGGCTGGAATTTACTGGAAGCGAAAAGGTCAGGGCGGATTGTTGTCGGGGCTTTTTTATGTCAACATGCGAAACGACATTGGAAGGTTGCAGGTGGAACGCATGTTTTTTCAACACAAACCCCACGCAGGAGCGCCATGTGGATAGTGATGCGAGGAGAGTGATCCCGGCAGGCAAGGAACGCAGACCATACAGGATGCTTGCGGCTTTTTTTTGCGTAGCGGCGGTGCTCTTTGCTGTTTGCCTTGTTCAGGCCGCCGATGACCAGACTTTGATCACCCAGCGCTGTCTGGGCTGTCATGGTATGGAGAAAAATTGCGAAGTCACCGTGAACGATCCAGAATGGTGGAAGGAAACGGTGCTGCGCATGGTTGAATACAAGAGCGATCTGCTGAACGACGTCGAGACCGACAAGGTCGCTCTTTTCCTGGCCGATGAACGGAAGCGGTCAACGCTCTGTTCTTCGAACTGAAACTTTTGAAAACCTGGAGGATGCTATGAAATACGTATTGGGATGTCTTTTGGCCGGTCATCTTTTCGCTTCGGTGGCCGTGGCTTCCGGTGATTTGGGTGCCGAACGCTATGCGAAGATGTGCAAGAGCTGTCATGGGGCCGATGGGTCTAATGCGGCCATGAGTCGCGCCCTCAAGGGGTTGCCGGCCGAGGAAGTGAAGGCGGCCCTGATCGGCTACAAAGAGCAGACCTATGGTGGAAAGAAGAAAGGCATGATGGAACGCGTGGTCAAATCCCTCACCGATGAGGATATCGAGGTGCTGGCCACACATATCGGCACTTTTTAAGGGTTGGACCGGATCAACCGGCCTTAAGTCCTTTTCTCGCGAAACGGTGGCCGGTGCCTTTTTACGGCGAGCATTCAAGCAATCCTGAACCCAGAAACCAACGAGCCCTTCCTGTCTGGGAGGGCTCTCTCATGAGGCCCGGATGCGATCAGCTCTTCTTCTTTTTCTTTTGTTGGTCTGGCCGACGCAGGCGATTTCGCAGAGCGCCCTGCACCAGGCGCATGATGCAGCGGCCGCAGTCACAGCCCATGACCGCTCCACGACGGAGCAGGCCCAAGAGGCGCTGCATGCCGGTCACGGTGATGCCGCGCCCATGCCAATGGAGCCTTTGGCCCAGGACCCCGCCACGGACGATGGTCCCGCGCAGTCCACGCATTCGGGCCACGCGCAGCCCGAGGCAATGCCTGCCGATCATTCCGGGCACGGGACCATGGCCCCTCCGGTCGGGAACGTTACTCCCGCGTCCGCACCCGAACCCGAGCACGTCCATCCCGCACCCGTGGCCGAAGCCTCGATCGGCGTGACGGAGAAGCTCGGAGAATTCATTGCCGCCGAGACCCGATTCTTCGACGAAGACGGCAAGGCCGTGACCATGGGCGAGATCGTGGACAAGCCGACCATCGTCGTGCCCATCTATTTTTCCTGCCCCAATGTCTGCGCCATCATCCAGAGTTCCCTGACGGCGGTACTGCCGGACGTGAAGCTTGAGCCCGGCGTCGATTTTCAGGTGGTCAGCGTCAGCTTCGACGACACGGACACGCCGGAACTGGCCACCCGCCAGAAGCGCAACTACATGGCGGCCATGGACTTCAAGTATCCGGAAAACGGCTGGCGGTTTCTGACCGGCAAAGAGACCGACATCCGCATGCTCATGGATTCCCTGGGGTTCGGCTTCAGGCGCGAGGGCAAGGATTTTCTGCATCCGGTGGTCATCATGGCCGTCTCGCCCAAGGGCAAGATCGTGCGCTATCTCTACGGCACGAAGCCCCTGGCCTTCGATCTGACCATGGCCGCCACCGAGGCGGGCAGGGAGCAGATCGGCCTGTCCGTCAAGCGCGTGCTGGCCTACTGCTTTTCCTATGACCCCGAAGGCAAGCGCTACGCGTTCAATTTCATGAAGATAACAGGCACGGGCATCCTTTTGATCCTGGTCGTATTGCTCGTCTCGCTCATGCTTGCAGGCCGCAAGAAGCGCACTCCCCGAAATTAAGCACGTAAAAGAGGTTTTCACGCATGCATTCTCCCGGTGAAACCGTGCCCTTTCTGGACCCCTATCCGGGCCGAAGCGGCATCCTGTCCTGGATCTTCTCCACGGATCACAAGCGCATAGGCATGCTCTATCTGTGGTGCATACTGACCATGTTCGCGGTCGGAGTGGTGCTTGGCGTGCTCATGCGCCTGGAACTCATCGCGCCGGGGCGGGACATCATGGACGCCCAGACCTACAACGCCATGTTCACCCTGCACGGCGTGGTCATGATCTTTCTCTTCGTCATCCCCGGCATTCCGGCCGCTTTCGGCAACATTCTGCTCCCTTTGCAGATCGGGGCCGAGGACGTGTCCTTTCCGCGCCTGAACATCTTTTCGTGGTGGCTGTACCTGACCGGAGCCTGTCTGGCCGTGACCAGCCTCTTCACCGGCGGCGGCCCTCCGGACACGGGCTGGACCTTTTACGTGCCCTTCAGCGAGCGGACCACGACCAACGTCTCCCTGGCCGTGGTCGCGGTCTTCATTCTCGGCTTTTCGTCCATCCTGACCGGGCTCAACTTCATCACCACCATCCACCGTCTGCGCGCTCCCCAGATGAGTTGGGGCAAGCTCCCGCTTTTCACCTGGTCGCTCTACGCCACGGCCTGGATTCAGCTGCTGGCCACGCCGGTGCTGGGCATCACCGTGGCCCTGGTCTTCATCGAGAGGTGGCTCGGCATCGGGCTCTTCGATCCCTCCAAGGGCGGGGACCCGCTCCTGTATCAGCATCTGTTCTGGATCTATTCGCATCCGGCCGTGTACATCATGATCGTTCCGGCCATGGGCGTGGTCTCCGAGATCATTCCCGCCTTCGCGCGCAAGTCCATCTTCGGGTACAAGGCCATCGCCATATCGAGTCTGGCCATCGCCTTCGCCGGTTCGCTGGTCTGGGCGCATCACATGTTCACCAGCGGCATGAGCGACACAGCGGTCATGGTCTTTTCCTTCCTGACCTTCGTGGTGGCCATCCCCTCGGCCATCAAGGTCTTCAACTGGGTGGCCACCCTGTACAAGGGCTCCATCTATCTGGAGCCGCCGCTCATGTTCGCGCTCGGCTTCATCTTCCTCTTCTCGGCCGGAGGATTGACCGGGCTGGTGCTTGGTTCGGCGGGCACGGACATCCATGTCCACGATACCTATTTCGTGGTTGCCCATTTTCATTATGTCATCTTCGGAGGCACGGGATTCGGGCTCTTCGCGGCCATGCTCTTCTGGTTTCCGAAGTTCTTCGGGCGCATGTACGATCGCCGCATGGCCAACGTGAGCTGGTACCTGCTCATCGGCGGATTCAACATGCTCTATTTTCCAATGTTCGTGATCGGCCTGCAGGGCATGCCGCGTCGTTATTACGACTATCTGCCCATGTACCAGACCGGACAGATGGTCTCGACCATCGGATCCTGGGTGCTTGTCGCGGGGCTCATCGTCCTGTTTTACAGTCTTTCCAAGTGTTTTTACGGGCCGCGCACCGTGGGCAACAATCCCTGGGGGGCGGCGACCCTGGAATGGACCCTGCCGAGCCCGCCGCCGCACCTGACCTTCCTTGATCCGCCGGACGTGCCGCGCGGCCCCTATTCCTACGAGGGGGTGAATCGCGATGAGTGAGGCACACAAGGATTACGCCGGCGACAAGTTCGGGATGTGGCTGTTCCTGTTCACCGAGATCCTGCTCTTCGGCGGCTTCTTTCTGCTCTATTCGGTCTACCTGCACCGTTATCCGGTGGAGTTTCATGAAGGCGGGCTGCAACTGAGCCGCGTGTTCGGCACCCTCAACACGGTCGTGCTCATCACCTCCAGCCTGACCGTGGCTCTGGCCATTTCCGCCCTGCAGCAGGGCAGGAAGGCGCTCTGCCTGTGGCTCCTGAGCGCGACCATCGCCCTGGCCGGGGTCTTCATGGTCAACAAGTTCTTCGAATGGTCGGCCAAGATCGGACATGGCATCTATCCCGGCTCGCCGGAGATGGCGGCCGGTTCCGGCGGGGCGAACATCTTCTTCGGCCTTTACTACCTCATGACCGGAGCCCATGGCCTGCATGTGGTCATCGGTGCCGCTATCCTCGGCTTCTGTATGCTGCGCATATGGCAGGGCAGGGTCACGGCCGACAATTTCGGGCTGCTTGAGAACGGCGGCCTGTACTGGCATCTGGTCGACCTGGTCTGGATTTTCCTTTTTCCACTTTTTTACCTGATCAGCTGACATGACTACACAAAAACACATTCTGCCCTTTGCCCTGCTGACCAGGATCTGGCTGGCCCTCATGGCCCTGACCGGGGTCACGGTGGGCGTCGCGAGCTTCGATTTCGGATATCTGAACGTGCTGGCGGCCATGACCGTGGCCTCGACGAAAGCCCTCCTGGTGATCTTTTTCTTCATGCATCTCAAATACGAGAACCGCACGCTCGGGGCCTTCTTGCTGCTGGTCTTCGTCATTCTGGCCATCTTCATCGGCTTCACCTTCTTCGACGTGGCGATGCGGCCGGAGGCAGGCTCATGATCCCGCCCATCACCAAGGTCGCGGCCCAGGTCGATCAGGTCTTCCTGCTTATTTTCGGAGTATCGACCGTCATATTGATTGCCATCACGGCGCTCATGGTCTGGTTCGTCATCCGCTACCACCACTCCCGTCATCCCAAGGCGGCGGACATTCGCGGCAACCTCCTGGCGGAGGTCATCTGGACGGTCATCCCGAGCATTCTGGTCATGGGCATGTTCTACTACGGCTGGGCCAGTTTCAAGGCGCTGCGTTCCGTTCCCGCCGACGCCATGCGCGTGCAGGTCACGGCGCGCATGTGGTCCTGGGTGTTCGAGTACGAGAACGGCAAGCGCGCCAGCACCCTCTATGTGCCCCTGGACCGGGCCGTGCGCCTGGACATGACCTCCGTGGACGTCATCCACAGCTTCTTCGTGCCCGCTTTTCGCATCAAGATGGACACCGTACCCGGCATGCAGACCCATGCCTGGTTCCAGGCCCAGCGCGGGGGCAGCTACGACATCCTGTGCGCCGAATACTGCGGTCTCAGGCACGCCAATATGCTTTCCACCGTCGAGGTCATGGACCCTGACGATTTCAGGACCTGGTACGAAAGTACGGCCGCAGGGGACGAGGCCGCCATCGGGCTTCTGGAGTCGTACGGTTGCACTGCCTGCCACTCCCTGGACGGGTCGGAGGAAATGGGGCCGACGCTTCTGAACATCTACGGGGCGCAGCGGCGGGTCATCGACGCAAACGGCACGCGGGAGGCCTTCGTGGACGAGGCCTACCTGCGCCGCGCCATCATCGAGCCGGACGCGGAGCTGGTGGAGGGCTTCGAGGGAATGCCTTCCTACAAGGAGGAGATGCCGGACCAGGATCTGGATGCCATCATTAAATATCTGACGGGCGGAGCGAAGCGCGATCTTGATCGAGGAAGACAGCTGATGGAGGCCGAAGGGTGCCTCAGCTGCCATTCCACGGACGGTTCGGAGATAGCCGGGCCGACGCTCAAGAACATCGTCGGGCGCGAGGTCGAATTGGCAGACGGTTCGCGGACGGCGGCCGATGATGAGTATCTGATCGAAGCCATCATTGATCCGGAGAAATTCATTGTCGTCGGGTACGATCCCATCATGCCGTCCTACGAACACCTGACCGAAGACGAGCTGCAGGCCATGGTCGACTACATGCACGCCTTGAGCGAGAACAATGATTAGGGACATTCCCTCGCTGACACGGCCCGGCATCTCCCTGGCTGTCGGGCTGTCGGCCCTGGCCGGATATGTCATGGCCGCCGGCGCGCTGTCCGGCGGCGGGGCGCTTTTTGCCGGGACGTTCGCCCTGAGCGCGGCGGTTTCGGTTCTGAATCAGATCCAGGAGCGAGGCCGCGATGCACGCATGGAACGGACCAGGAACCGTCCGCTGGCAAGCGGAAGAATGAGCGTAGTGCAGGGTTGCCTGATATTTGCATTACTGCTTGCGCTGTCGGCCACGCTGCTTTGGTCGCTTCTTTCCTGGCGTGCCCTACCTGTCCTGCTGGTGGTTCTTGGCCTGTACAATGGCCTCTACACCCTGATGAAGCCCGTCACGGGCTGGGCCATGATCCCCGGTGCGGCCTGCGGCGCGCTGCCTTTCTGGATCGGCTGGGTGGCCGGGGGGGGGCGGCCTGTCCTACATCGAACCGGCCTATTTCTTCGTTTTTTATTTCGTTTGGCAGATGCCTCATTTCTGGATGCTGGCCGAAGCCAATGCCGATGACTACGCGGCCGCCGGATTTCCGGTCCCGGCCAACAGTTTTTCCGGTTTCTCCCGTCAGGCCATCCCCAGAATATGGGCTCTGGCCCTGGCCATGATCGGCGGCATGGCTCCGCTTTTTGGCCTCGCGACAGGTCCTGGTCAGGCCTATGCACTGGCCACGGTCTGTCCTGCCTACGCCCTTCTGGCGATTTTCGCTCGGGCCCGGGTGCTGCGCTTGGCATCGGATGGTTTTCTGGCGGGGGTGGTGCTCATGATTGTGGCGGAACGGCTGACCACGTGATAACGCATGCAGGACGTGGACTTGTTCAGCTGTACGATCTTCAAGAGGATGGCGACTTCTCGCAGTGACGTCTTCATTGAGCGCATTCTTCAGCCAAGGAGGATCTTTTTATTCCTGTCTTCATGCCCGCACGCATGCGGCAGCATGTTGGATCTTGTATAAATATGGCCTGACGGCGATTTTTCCTTAATTTTGAAAAGACGGGGTATGATCATGAAAAAGTTGTGTGCATTATTACAGATTTTTTGTTTTGTAGGCGTGTTCTCTGTGGCCCTGGCGAGTCCCTTTGACGTGAATACCACTGTCGTTGCGACCTCTTCATCAAACCCAGGTGCGATTGAAGCCGTGGGTACTGTTACTCAATGGATCAAAGGCAAGGAAGTCCCGCTTTCACTTGCAACCGTTCTGATTGGAACAAATCTTTCCCTCAAGGCTCAAGGAAGCACCGACGTTGTTTCCAATGCCAAAGGAATCGTGGCTGAAGTCACGACCAACAAGGCCGGTGTTTTTTCCGCGAAGATTCCCGCAGGCACCTATTCCGTTATTCTGTGGAAAAAAGGCTACGTGCCTGCCACCTATTCGATGAAGGTTCCGGGCACTTTCAAGGGGACCATCTCGGTTGACAATCAGGTTGGAGCCACTGGCCGGCACGTGAATCTTTTGAAGAAATGAAGCCGCGTCCCGGCAACAGGTGATGTGTTTTTTTTTGACATTCGCGGCCGGGACGGGAATCAGGTGGATTTGATTTTAGCTTTGGGCATGTTGCGCTGCCCGGGATATTTGATTTCGCGGCAGCGCAAGACCTCAAGAATCGCGTTCGTGTCGCTCGGTTCGGACATGAGTACTCCGGTCATGATCGATGCGCCGTCCCTGGCAGGTCTGAAACGAGAGAAGCCACGCAGGTTTTCCTGCGTGGCTTCTCTTGCGCTTGAGTCCTGTAATCAGCAGGCGTGCTGCAAATTGGCGGCGGGAGCGAAACGCCACTTGTGCAGGCACGAACTGCCGCAGGAGTTGGAGCATTCGCATTCCTCGCCGACCACGACCACTGGCACGGAGCTTTGCTTGCTGACCGTGTCCGTCAGGGATCCGAGAATCTTGCGCGCCGAGGCATTGCCCTTGGTGCCCATGATGATCATGTCGCAGTCGTGCTCGCTTGCAGCCTTGATGATGGCGTCGGCTGTCGCGCCCTGTTCGACCACGATTTCAAACTCGACCCCGGCTTCTCTGCAACCATCCACGAAGATGGCGAAAATCTTGCCCATTTCTTCCAGATTCCTGCGGATGATTTGCTCGCGTCCATCGGGGCTGATGCGTCCGCTGATTAGGCCGTGGGCGTGGAAAAGGACAACTTTCGCCCCGCACTGTTTGGCCAGCGCGATGGCATAGCGTTTGGCACGACGGCCGGCTTCGCTGTTGTTCACCGGAACCAGAAAAGTTTTGAAACCAGGCAATTTCATATGAAGTTCCTCCCGAGGAAAGATTGAATTGGTTAATCAACCAATTTGTGCCATGGTTCACAAGGGAGCGTCAAGAAAATTTTCATGCGGATTGAAAAATTCCTGCAAGCGCGGATGGTTGAAGAGTCGCAATGAGTTTATGACAACTTGGGTAGCGCTTTAGAAACGGGTAGGGCGTTTGCTGGGAATTCAAAAGTTTTAAGTGTGACGATTTTTTTTCGGATATGCCGAACATGGCGCAAATTGCTTCAAGTGCGCTTGCCATTGGCACGCGATGGGCCTAAAAAAGGAACGTTTTACAATCAACCGATATTTCATTCTTGGAGGTCTATCGTGGAGAAGATTCTGATCGTGGGGTGCAAGAACACCATGGACGATGTTTGCATTGGCTGTTCACGCTGTCTGGTGGCTTTCAACAGAAGACAGGGTATCTTTGAAATCTACGAGGACACCGACGCCGAGATCGTTGGCATGGTTGGCTGCGGCGGCTGTCCGGCACCGGCCATCGTGACCAGGCTCATGCAGGTCAAGCTCTGGAACGCGCCCATGAACGAAAAGCCCACGGTGATCCACATCGCGCCCTGCATAGCCGAGCAGTGTCCGCACAAGGAAGAGATCATCAAGAAAATCACGGCCAAGGCAGGCATCCGTGTCATCGAAGGAACACATCCCTACGTTCCCAAGGACATCTTCGCCTGATATCGCAAAAGAGCCGATGAGGCGCATGGTGCGTCCTCGGCCCTTCCGGATCACTGATCTGTATTGATCTTGAATACAGGTGGTTACGGATATGTCGCGCCGCTCATCCTTATAAACGGTCAATTCATATCTCACCGGATGGCTTCGCGACCTGACCGGGCAGCCTTGAAGGCAATTCGCGTATGACCCCGCCTCATCGTGGAGGACATACTTTTTTTGTCCACACGCATTTCTCAACCTTTGCTTGAAGTAAATAACCCGCATCGACAGTCTCTTTGTCGAAATGAATGCGCCTCCGTTCAACTTGTGAGCGGAGGCTTTTTTTTACGGAAAAATTTTGCTGCTGATGATCAAAAAGGAAAATGATCTGTGCCGGTCGCATCTTTATTCATTAATGATTTTGGTCAATGTAATGTTGAATTATTTTCTATTTCATTATTGGTTAAAATAGCAACTATCTACATATGGATATGTATATAGTTTCAGGTTTGTATAATTACAGATAATTATTTGTGAAAATATTTATTATGAAATAATCGCATTGTGTTCATCTTATTGATAGTATTATGAAAAATTATTTCGATTGTCTTATGTGAACATGCCGGCTTCCATAAAATACGCCAACTTTAAAAAAATGTAGCCAGAAATTGGTCGCTGAGTTCCAATTTCTGAGAGCCAGGTACGGGGACGGTTCATGAAGCATGCGCTGCAACGGTTTATATGTCTGACGCTGGCATTTTTGCTGGTATTCAATCCCGTGGCGGCTGCTGCGGATGGCATCGTGGTCGATCCCACGGCCCCGGCCGCCAATCAGCCGGCCGTAAGCGCCGCGCCCAACGGCGTGCCCCTGGTCGACATCGCAAGACCGAACTCTGGGGGCCTCTCCCACAACATGTTCGATCAGTTCAACGTGGGCGGGCCCGGCGTAATCCTGAACAACAGCAAGAAGGCCGGGCGCACGCAACTGGGCGGAGTGGTGGCCAACAACCCGAAGCTCGGCAAGGGCCCCGAAGCCCGGGTCATCCTGAACGAGGTCACGGGCAGCAGCCGATCCCGCCTTGAGGGCTACACTGAAATATTCGGTTATCCGGCCGACTACATCCTGGCCAATCCGAACGGCATAACGGTCAACGGCGGCGGGTTCATAAACACGCCCCGGGCCACGTTGACCACGGGCAAGCCCCGGTTTGGCGAGTACGGAGGTCTGAGGGCCCTGGATGTGCGTCAGGGCGATGTGCTTGTCGACGGCCTGGGCCTCAATGTCTCCAATCTCGACGCATTCGACATCATCAGCCGCACGGCCAGGATCAACGCCGACGTGCACGCCGTGAAGCTGGGCATCAGCACCGGATACGGCAGCCATGACGTCGCCACGGGCCAATTTTCCGCCCTGCCCCCGGACGGTTCGGATGTTCCCGCAGTGGCGCTGGACTCCACGGCCCTTGGCGGCATGTATGCCGAGCGCATCATCCTCGTGGGCAATGAGAAGGGCGTGGGCGTGAATCTGGAAGGCGTCACCCACGCCACCGACGAACTGGTCCTGACCGCCGATGGCAGGATACGCATCAAGGGGCGTGTTTCCTCGGACAATGATGTCCGGGTTGCCTCGAACGCTGACAGCGTGGAAATTTCCGGTTCGCTTGCGGCAGCGAAAATTGCGGAGGTTACGGCTTTAAAGGATTTGGTGCTCAAGTCGGAAGCAGGCACGCAGGCCTTGCTGTATGCAGATGATGCGCGGGTTTCTTCCGAGTCGCTGCACAATGGTGACGGCAGGATCGAGTCCGGCACGAATCTGGCCGTTGCAACGCGCTCCGGCCTCGCGAATGCGGGAAGCATCGTTTCCGGGGGCAACGCCGTTTTGAACGCGGGCGGCGTCGTTGGCAACACGGGGCAGATGCAGGCCAGGGGTAGCCTCGACGTCGAGGGCGCGCATGTCCTGAATTCGGGCCGGATGTTTTCCATCGAGGCGGTCAGGATTCATTCCGCGGGGGATATCGTCAATGCCGGCGGCGAGATTTCATCCAAAAAATCAAGCAGTTTGGAGGCCACGGGAAATATCTCAAACACCGGGGCCATCCGGACCGAAGGGCTGGCGAGCATCCGCGCAGGCAGCCTGAGCAACGAGGGCGGGCGCATCGAGGCCACGGATGCCATGACCCTAGGCGTAGCAGGGCACATGGCAAATTCGGGCACTATCGGCACGGAGCGGGGTGCATTCATCAGCGCAGGCAGCCTGAGTAATGAGGGCGGCCGCATCCTGTCCCAGGGCGATCTGGATTTTGCGGTGGCGGGTGGTTTGGGCAATTCGGGGATTATTTATTCCGGAAGGGCCAGCCAAATTCGCGCTGGAAGCATGCGCAATGATCCTGCCGGTCAGGTGCTGACCTTGGCTTCTCTGACCCTGGATCTGGACACCGATCTGGAGAATCTGGGCGTCCTGAATGCCGGGGAACCCTTTTTCGTGCAGAGCGGCGGCAGCGTCATCAACAATGACGGCAGCTTTTTGTCCCAGACAGGGATGGAGCTTGCGGTCCAGGGCGGCATCACGAATTCGGGTGTCATCCAATCCGGCGGAACCGGCCTGTTTCGAACTGGCGGGACGCTGCTCAACGAGGGCGAAATCCTGGCCGTGGGCGACGCTGTCTTTGAAATCGGCGAAGATCTGGAAAATTCAGGCACCCTGCATTC